>NZ_JAGIXF010000061.1:0-46086 GCF_021483755.1 Burkholderia sp. WTPI3
CGCAGCGGCACCGTACCCGATCCGCTCGTCGCCGATGCCGCGCGCGTGCTCGACGGTGTGGCCGCGTCCGGTGAAGCGGGGCCCGACATGGCGGCGCTGCGCGCACGCGTGGACGGCGCACTGCGCGCCGAGGCCGCCGAGCCGGCCGGCTCGGACACATCGCGCCTGCTTACGCTCGACCGGCTCGATGCACTGCTCGCGGGGTTCGACCGTGCGTTCGCGAACAAGGCGCAGATCGACCTGCCGGTTCCGCCGCCGTCACGGGTCCGCTACGCGTTTCATCGCGACGCGGTGCTCGCGGTTCACAACGGCATGCGCGCATTCATCGCAGTGCTGATCGCCTCGGCGATCTGGATCGTCACCGCGTGGCCGTCGGGCGCCGGCTTCGTCGCGATCACGGCCGTGGTCGGCGCACTGTTCTCGACCCGCCCGAATTCGGCCCGGGCCGCCCTGGGCTTTCTGAAAGGTGCGGCCTGCGCGGCGGTGGCGGGCGTGGTCTGCAACTTCGTCCTGCTGCCCGCGGTGTCGGGCTTCGAGATGCTCGCGTACATCATCGGCGTGTTCATGATCGGCACGGGCCTCGCGCTGCGCCACCCGCGCACCGCCGCGCTCGGCAGCGCGTTCTCGATCTTCTTCTGGAATTTCACGTCGCCGGACAATACCGCCCGCATCGGCGATGCGGCATTCCTGAACGGCGCACTGTCGACGCTGCTCGGCATCGCGTTCGGCGTGCTGGTGTTCGCACTGGTGTTTCCCGGCGATCCGGGCACGAGCCGGCGGCGTCTGCATCGCGCGGTGCGCCGCGATCTGGCCGATATCGCCCGCAACCCGCGCGGCTGGTCGGCTAGCGCGTGGCTGAGCCGCACCGCCGACCGGCTCGGACGCGAGCTCGGGTTCGCGGGCAGCGTGCCGCAGACGCGGATCGAGCGTGACATGCGCGAGCTACTCGCGATCTGGGGAATCGGCGACAGCCTGTTGTCGCTCGCGGAACTGGCGGCGCGGGAGCCGGCGGTGCGCCGTGCGGCGGCCGCGGTGCGCGGCCGTGTCGCGCGGGCGGATTTCGCGCGGCTCGAACGGACTTGCGACGCCGCGGCGCGTGTACTGCAGCGACGCGTGGCCGATATCGACAGCGACGGCGGCCGCGCATTGCTGCGCGGCATCGTGCTGCTGCGACGGATCGCGGATGCCACCGCCGCGCACGGCCATTTCCTGCGTGGACATGACGACTGAACGCGCCGGCCCGGTCAGGTGAGCCGATACGCCGGGCCCGGCGTCATTTCCGCCGGCAGCGGCTCGCGGTTCAGTTCGAGCAGCGTGCGCTCGATCATCCGCGTCATTGCGTCGAGGGCGAGATGGTTGGGCCCGTCGCCGAACGGCTCGGCGATCGCATGCGCAATGGCATCGAGCGCGATCAGCGTATACGCAACGAACACGGCGACGAACGGCGTGGCCGCACCGATCGAATCGACGAGACCGAACGGCAGCAGCACGCAGTATGCATAGATCGTCCGATGCAGCAGCACGTCGTACGAGAACGGGATCGGCGTCGACGCGATGCGCTCGCAGCCGCTCACCATCGACACGAGGTCTTCGAGGCGCGCGTCGAGCATCCACAGCCGCGTATCGGCAAGCTGGCCCGCGTCGGCGCGCGCAGCGAACGCCTCGCGCAGTTCATGCACGATCGCGACCGGCGCGAACCGCGCGGCGGCGATGCGTGCACAGGTATCGTCGTCGAGCAGCGCGCGCAGGTCGTCGAGCGGATCGGTGCCGCGCAACTGGTGCTTCAGCGCATAGACGAACGCGACGACCTTGCGCACGAACGCCTGCCGCGACGCGTCGTCGTCATCGACCGCGCCGTAGCAGAGCGCCTGCGACACCAGCGTGCGCGAGGCGGTCAGCACGCCGCCCCACAGTTGCCGCCCCTCGCGGTAGCGTTCGTAGCTCGCGTTGTTGCGAAACCCCGCGAAGATCGCGAGCGTGAGGCCGATCAGCGTGAACGGCGTCGGGTTCAGCGGCACCTTCTCGCCGAGCACGCGGCCGCCGCCCCAGACCGCGACGAGACTGATCGCGAGCGTCAGCACGAGCTGCGGCAGGATGGTCGGCAGCACCGAACCGTTCCAGACGAGCAGCATGCGCAGCCAGTGCTCGCGAGGCCGAACGATCATCGCGGCGCTCCGTCACGCAGCGATCGACACCGGTGCGGCCGCGCGATGCAGCAGCACGGGCACCGACTTCGACGTCGGCGTGTTGCACACGTCGCCGACGCTGTCGAGCGGCACCAGCGGATTGGTCTCCGGGTAGTACGCGCCGATGCAGCCGCGCGGGATGTCGTATTCGACGAGCAGGAAGCCGTCCGCGCGCCGTTCGATGCCGTCGTGCCACACGGTTTCCATGTCGACCCATTCGCCGGCCTTCAGGCCGAGCATCGCGAGGTCGTCGCGGTTGACGAACACCACCCGGCGCTGGCCGTACACGCCGCGATAGCGGTCATCGAGCCCGTAGACGGTCGTGTTGTACTGGTCGTGCGAGCGCGTCGTCATCAGCGTCATCAGGCGCTCGCCGTGCAGCGCGCGGGCGCGCTGGATCGGCGTGTCGGTCGGCAGCGCATGCGCGATGAAGTTCGCCTTGCCCGTCGGCGTCAGCCATTCGCGGTCGCGCGAGGCGACGCGCAGGTGGAAGCCGCCGGGCCGCGCGATGCGCGTGTTGTAGTCGTAGAAACCGTCGATGGTCGCCTCGATCGCGTCGCGGATCTTCGCGTAGTCGTCCTTGTACGCAAGCCAGTCGATCTTGCCGCTGCCGAACAGCGCATGGCCCATGTGCGCGACGATCGCCGGTTCCGACATCAGGTTTGCGGAAGCGGGCTTGTTCATCCCGTACGACACGTGGACCATGCTCATCGAGTCCTCGACCGTCACGCCTTGCGGCACGTTGTCCTGCAGGTCGATCTCGGTGCGGCCGAGCGTCGGCAGGATCAGCGCGTCGTGGCCGTGGATCAGGTGGCTGCGGTTCAGCTTCGTCGTGATGTGCACCGAGAGATCGCAGCGGCGCATGCCTTCCCACGTGCGCGGCGTGTCCGGCGTCGCCATCGCGAAGTTGCCGCCGAGGCCGATCAGCACCTTCACGTGGCCGGCGAGCATTCCTTCGATCGTCTCGACGACGTCGTAGCCGTGGTGGCGGGGCGGTTCGAACTCGAACACCTGGCCGAGCCGGTCGAGGAACGCCTGCGACGGCTTTTCCTCGATGCCGACCGTGCGGTTGCCCTGCACGTTCGAGTGGCCGCGCACCGGGCACAGGCCCGCGCCCGGGCGGCCGATGTTGCCGCGCATCAGCATCAGGTTGGTCAGCATCTGCACGGTCGCAACCGAATGCTTGTGCTGCGTGATGCCCATCCCCCACGTCGCGATCACGCGCTCGCTGCGCGCATAGAGCTGCGCGAGGCCGTCGATCTGCTCGTACGGCACGCCGCTTTCGGCGGTCAGCGCCGACCAGCTTTCGTTGCGCAGATCGTCGGCGAACGCGTCGAAACCGGCCGTGTGCTCGCCGATGAACGCGGTGTCGAGCACGCGCGGCGCACCGGCGGCGCGCGCGGCATCGTCGAGTTCGAGCACGCGCTTGGCCATCCCCTTGATCAGCGCGAAATCGCCGCCGATCGTCGGCTGGATGAACCTTGACGCGATCTGCGTGCCGGACATCGTCAGCATTTCGAGCGGGCTTTGCGGATCGGCGAAGCGCTCCAGCCCGCGTTCCTTCAGCGGGTTGATCGACACGATCGTCGCGCCGCGTTTCGCGCATTCGCGCAGTTCGCCCATCATCCGCGGATGGTTGGTCGCCGGGTTCTGGCCGAAGATCAGCAGCGTGTCCGCGTGTTCGAAATCGTCGAGCGTGACGGTGCCCTTGCCGACGCCGACCGATGCCGGCAGCCCGCGGCTCGTCGCCTCGTGGCACATGTTCGAGCAGTCGGGGAAGTTGTTCGTGCCATACAGGCGCACCAGCAACTGGTACAGGAACGCGGCCTCGTTGCTCGCGCGGCCGGACGTGTAGAACGCGGCCTGGTTCGGGTCCGGCAGCGCGCGCAGGTGGCGCGCGATCAGCTCGAACGCGTCGTCCCACGCGATCGGCACATAGCGGTCGGTCTGTGCGTCGTACACCATCGGGTCGGTCAGGCGGCCGTGCTGCTCGAGCTCGAAATCCGTCTGTTCGAGCAGTTCGGTGACCGTGTGCGCGGCAAAGAATTCGGGTGTCACGCGCTTGCTCGTCGCTTCGGCGGCCACGGCCTTCACGCCGTTCTCGCAGAATTCGAACGTCGACGCGTGCTGGCGGTCGGGCCATGCGCAGCCCGGGCAGTCGAAGCCGTCGGGCTGGTTCTGGCGCAGCAGCGTGCGGTAGTTGCCGCCGGTGACCTTTTCCTTGATCAGGTTGATCGCGACGGCTTTCAGCGCGCCCCAGCCGGCAGCCGGGTGGTGATACGGTTCGATGCGCGCGGCGGCGGATTTCTTTTTCATGATGCGTGTGTCAGGGTCGATGCACGGAGAGTACGCGCGGCGCTGCGGCCGCTGTGTGTACACCTCTTCACTTCAAAAAAGAGTACAGTTGCGACGATTCAGGCAGTGCGGAGCGCAACTGTGTTGTTGACGGGAAGTTGAAAGGGAGGCGCGTGAAGCGTTACGAACAACTGGCCGACGAGCTGCAGGCGCAGATCGACCGCGGCGTGTACCGGCCCGGCGAGCGGATTCCGTCGGTGCGGCAGGCGGGCCGGCAGCAGCAGCTCAGCGTCACGACCGTGCTGCGCGCGTACCTCGTGCTGGAGAGCCGCGGGCTGCTGGAGAGTCGTCCGCAGTCCGGCTACTTCGTGAGCCTGCGCCGCGACGACGGCCATGCGCCGAGCTGCGCACGTCCGCGCCGGCCGCGGATTCGTCGTCGGTCGATGTGAGCCGGCTCGTGCTGTCGACGCTGCGCTCGATCGGCGCGGACGACGCGGTGCCGCTCGGCTCGCCGTATCCGGACGCGTCGCAGTTTCCGGTGCAGCGTCTCGCGCGTTACGCGCAGGCGATCGGGCGCCGCCGCACGCGCTGGGGCGTGATCGACGACCTGCCGCCGGGAAACCAGGAACTGATCCGCCAGATCGCGCGGCGCTACGCGGAGCGCGGGATCGCGATCGAGCCGGGCGAGATCGTGATGACGATCGGCGCGACCGAAGCGATCAACCTGTGCCTGCAGGCCGTCGCGCGGCCGGGCGACACGATCGCTGTCGAGTCGCCGACGTTCTACGCGATGCTGCACGCGATCGAGCGGATGGGCATGCGCGCGCTCGAGGTGGCGACGCACCCGGGCGACGGCATCGATCTCGACGCGCTCGAACGGATTCTCGAGCGCGAGCGCATCGCAGCGTGCATGGTGATGCCCAATTTCCAGAATCCGCTCGGCTTCCAGATGCCCGACGAACGCAAGCGCGCGCTCGTCGAGTTGCTCGCGAAGCACGGCGTGCCCGCGATCGAGAGCGACGTCTATCACGAGCTGCATTTCGGCGATACGACGCCGAGTGCGCTGAAGTCGTACGACCGCGACGGGCTCGTGCTGCATTGCGCGTCGTTTACGAAGAGCCTGTCGCCGCGCTACCGGATCGGCTGGGCGATGCCCGGCCGTTACCGCGACCAGGTCGAGAAGCTGAAATTCCTGAACACGCTTGCGACACCGGCGATCGAGCAGCTCGCGATCGCCGAATACCTGAAGTACGACGGTTACGATTTCCACCTGCGCCGGATGCGCAAGCAGTATGCGCAGCAGGCGAGCCTGATGAGCGCGATGGTGCGGCGTTTCTTCCCGGAAGGCACGCGGCTGTCGCAGCCGCAGGGCGGCTACGTGCTGTGGGTCGAGCTGCCGCCGCAGGTCGACGCGATGAAGCTGTACGCGCTCGCACTTGCGCAGCGGATCACGGTCGGGCCCGGTCACATGTTCTCGGCGACGAACGATTACCGGCATTTCATCCGCCTCAACTACAGCTATCCGTGGTCGCGGCAGATCGAGGACGCGTTGAAGGTGCTCGGGCGGCTCGCGTCGGAGTGCGCGGGACGGTGAGCGGCGCGACGGTGGCCGGCGGCGGCCCGCTGCAGGCCGCCGCCGGCACGCATCACGCTGCGCGCTGCAGTTCGCGCTGCGCGGCGCCGGCCATGCTGCGCATGTCGAAGCCCGACGGGTGCTGGTACACGCGCAGCCCGAATTCCGGCAGCACCGCGATCAGGTGATCGAACAGGTCGGACTGGATCGCCTCGTAGTCGACCCACGTCGTCGTGTCGGTGAAGCAGTACAGCTCGAGCGGAATGCCTTCCGCCGTCGGCGGCAGTTGCCGCGCCATGCACGTCATGTCGCGACGGATCCGCGGATGCCCCTTCAGGTAGTTCGCGACATACGCGCGGAACGTGCCGAGATTCGTCAGTTGACGTCGATTCGCCGGGCATTCGCCGGCCGCGCCGAGCGTGCCGTTCCATTGCGAGATCGCGTCGACCTTGTCTTCCAGGTAGTCCCTCAGCAGCGTCAGGCGTTCGAGCCGCTCGATCTCGTCGTTGTCGAGAAAGCGCACGCTCGTCGCGTCGACGAACAGCGCGCGCTTGATGCGGCGTCCGCCGGCTTCGGTCATCCCGCGCCAGTTCTGGTAGCTCTCGGTGATCAGCTTCCACGTCGGCACCGTGATGATCGTGTGATCGAAGTTCGCGACCTTGACGGTGTTCAGCGTGATGTCGATGACGGTGCCGTCCGCGCCGGCCGACGGCATCGTGATCCAGTCGCCGATCCGCAGCATGTCGTTCGACGACAGCTGCACGCCCGCGACGAGGCCGAGCAGCGTGTCCTTGAAGATCAGCATCAGCACGGCCGACATCGCGCCGATGCCCGACAGCAGCAGGCCGATCTGCTTGCCGGTCGCGTCGCCGATCACGACGAGCGCGGCCGTGATGAACATCACGAGCTTGACGAGCTGCATCGCGCCTTTCAGCGACAGCCGCGGCTGGTCGCGCTGGCTTGTGCGATGCGCGTGTTCGAGCGCGGACAGCGTCGCGCTGATCGTCATCGACACGAGGAACACGATCAGCGCGAACAGCACCTTGTCGGCCGCCTGCGCGGCCGTGGCCGGGATGCCGGGCACCGCGCCGAGCCCGAGCTTGATCACGACGAACGGGACGATGCGGTTCAGCCACTTGAACGCGCCGAACTGGAACAGCGCGTCGTCGATGCGGGTGGCCGACAGCCCTGCGATGCGCGCGACCACGCGAAACAGCAGGAAATGAACGGCGGCGGTGATCGCGCCGGCGGCGGCGATGAGGATGAGGGTGCCGACGAGCGGCGCAAACCAGGATTCGTTCAGGGTCATAGGGGCAGCTTGGATCCTTCTCGTGCATTGAATCGGCGCCGCGACGCGGCGCGTGCCCGGTGAAGGGCACATGAAAGGGACCGTGATTGTGCCATCGGGTTCCGGACATGTGCCGCGAATGCGCCGCACGGCTCCCGAAGATCCTCACCGTGGCGCGGGCATCCTTCGGACGCGCGCCGCGCAACATACTGTGTACTTGCCACGGGATGCCAGCTCGGGGCACGATGCGCGAACGACTTCGCGAACCGCGTTTTCACGTCGTTCACGGCGCTCGCACAACCAATGCAACCAACGCAATCTACGCATTTCACGCATTTCACGCATGCAAGATTCCAACGAAAGCCGGCCGCCCGGGCTGCGGCTGCTGAAGGGCATTCTTCCGGTCCACCGCGCGACGGCGATCCGCGACGTCTTCGCGGGCATGTCGCTTGCGTCGATGGATATTCCGCAGGTGCTGGGCTATGCGCGCATTGCCGGCATGCCGGCCGTGACGGGTCTCTATACGGTGTTCCTGCCGCTCATCGCGTTCGCGTGCTTCGGCGCATCGCGCCATCTGGTGGTTGCCGCCGATTCCGCGACCGCGACGATCTTCGCGAGCCGCCTGTCGTCGATGGCGCCCGCCGGCAGCGCCGAATATGTGGCGCTGGCCGGCATGGTCGCACTGCTGACTGCCGCGATGCTGCTGCTCGCGCGCATCTTCAAGCTCGGCTTTCTCGCCGATTTTCTGTCGCGCACGGTGCTGGTCGGCTTTCTCGCGGGCGTCGGCGTGCAGGTGTCGATCGCGATGCTCGGCGACATGCTCGGCCTGGCCGTGCCGTATCCGGCGTCGCGCAGCGTCGCCCAGCTCGACTACGTGATCACGCATGCGGCCCATGCGCATCGGCCGACGCTCGCGCTGGCCGTGCTCGTCGTCGTCGCGATTCTCGCGTGCAAGCGGTTCCTGCCGCGCGTGCCGATGCCAATGATCGCGGTCGCGGGCAGCATCGCCGCGAGCTATGCATTCGGCTTTTCCGCACACGGCATCGAGGTGCTCGGGCCGGTCGCGGGCGGGTTGCCGCCGCTGCGCTGGCCGTCCGTCACATGGCAGCAGTTCCTCGATCTCGTGCCGGTCGCCGCGTCGTGCTTCGTGATGATCATCGCGCAGAGCGCGGCGGCGGCGCGCGTGTTCGCGCAGCAGTACGGCGAGGACGTCGACACCAACGCCGACATCCTCGGGCTCGCGGCCGCGAACGCGGCGGCGGCGGTTGGGGGCGCGTTCGTCGTCAACGGCAGTCCGACGCAGACCGCGATGGCCGACGGCGCGGGCGTGCGCAGCCAGATCGGGCACCTGACGTTCGCGGCGGTCGTCGCGGTGGTCCTGCTGTTCCTGAGCGCGTATTTGCAGTACCTGCCGCATGCGGTGCTGGCCGGCATCGTGTTCACGATCGCGCTCGGGCTGATCAACGTGCGCAGCCTCGCGGCGATCCGCAAGGAAAGCCCCGGTGAATTCACGCTCGCGCTCGTCACCGCCGTGGCTGTCGTGACGGTCGGCGTCGAGCACGGCATCCTGCTGGCCGTCGCGTTGTCGCTGATGAGGCACGTACGGCACAGCTACCAGCCGCATACGATGGTGCTCGAAGCCGCGCAAGGCAACGGGCGCTGGCAGCCGGTGCCGTCGCGGCCAGGCGCGATGACGGCGCCCGGGCTGATCGTCTACCGGTTCGGCTCCGACCTGTTCTTCGCGAACGACCATCTGTTCGCCGCCGAAGTGACCGCGCTCGTCGACGCGGCGCCCGCGCCGCTGCGCTGGTTCATCGTCGATGCGGGGGCCATCACCGATCTCGACTACTCGGCCGCGCGCACGGTGACCGATCTCGTCAAGGCGCTGCACGATCGCCGCATCGGCGTGCTGTTCGGGCGCGTGAACCGCTATCTGCACGCCGATATGGCGCGTCACCGGATCACGGAGATCGTCGGGGCGTCGTGCATCTTCCCGACGCTGCACCAGGCGCTGGAGGCCGCGGGCGTGGCGGCGACGCCGCAGGAGCCGGGCGTGGTGTAGCACGCAGTTCGAAGCGCCAACAGCTTGCTAGGCGGCTGCGCGCAGACGCGAGAAGCCGTTGCGCAGGTGACGGGCCAGCTCGGCGGCGGCCGGCGTGTGCTGGCCGCGCGGCAGATGGAGGTTGATCGCGAAGTTCGGCAGCGCGGGCAGGCCGCTGCCGGCCGGCAGGATGTCGAGATCGGCCGGCACGGTGGATGCGAGCCAGGCGGTCACCGCGAGATCGGCGCGCACGGTCGCGGCCGTCGCGTCGAGGCTGCCGTTCTCGAACAGCGTGCGCCATTCGCGATCGCATTCCCGCAGCGCGTCGAGCACGGTCGGGCGGAACGCGCAGGTTGGCGCGACCATCGACACCGGCAGCGGCGTGCGCCGATACGCGGCGCCGCCTTTCGCTCCGACCCACACCAGACGATCGACGGCGATACATTCGCCGCCCGGTTGCCCGACCGGCGTCTCGATCAGCGCGACATCGATCTCGCCTTGCCTGAGTGCGCGGCGCAGTTCCGGCGACGCCGCGCACACGAGCGACAGCGCGACTTGCGGATGCGCTTGCGCATAGCCTTTCAGGATCGGCGCGAGGCAGCTGCCGACGAGATCCTGCGGTGCGCCGACGCGCACCGTTCCGTCCATTGCACCGGCCGTCATGTCGGCCAGCAGCGCGTCATGCGCGGCGAGCAGCCGGCGCGCCTGCCCGAGCAGCCGCTCGCCATCCGCCGTGAGCCGCAGGTTGCGATGCTCGCGCACGAACAGCGGGCTGCACAGTGTTTCGAGTCGCGCGACCTGCTGACTGACCGCGCCTTGCGTCAGGTGCAACGCGTGGCTCGCCGCCGTCATGCTGCCGTGATCGGCGACGGTGACGAAGGCGCGAAGCAGGGCGATGTCGAGGTTGCGTACCATGTGTCGCATTATGAATGCTAATCACAGATATAAAAATCTTTCGCTGTTGTAATGCTTCGGGCGCGGGTAAAAACGGGGTTTCGACGACGATGACCGGGAGCCCTCGTGCTGCTTCGCGACTACCTGCCGCTGATGCTTTTCGTGATCGTATCCACTGGGACGCCCGGCGGCGCGACGACGCTTGCGACCGTGTCGGGCGCGCATTTCGGCTACCGGCGTTCGTTGCCGATGATGGCGGGCATCGCGGCCGGCCTTGCGTCGATGGCGGCCGCGGCGGCGGCCGGGCTCGGCTGCGTATTGCTGGCGCTGCCCGCGCTGCAGCTCGCGATGAAGGTGCTCGGCTCGTTGTATCTGCTGTGGCTGGCCGTGCGCATCGGGCGCGGCGGCAAGCCCGGCCTCGACACCGCCGTGCAGCGGCCGCAGCGGTTCGTCAGCGGCGTGTGGATGCTGTGGCACAACCCGAAAGGCTGGGTGATGACGCTCGGCGCGGCCGCGTCGTTCGCCGCGCTCGCGTCCGGCCCGGTGAGGCTAGGCGCATTGCTCGGGGTCGCGTTCGGCGTGGCCGCGATGGCGTCGCTGTCGCTCTGGTGTTGCGCCGGGTTGCTGTTCGCACGCGTGCTGCACACCGAGTGGCAGTGGCGTTGCGTGAATGCCGGGCTGGGGCTGTTGCTGGCGGCGTCGATCGTGCCGATGTGGCTGCCGTAGCGGGGCGCGCGCGACGCGCAATCCCGGCGCTCAGCGCGAACCGGCTCGCACGTTGCGCGTGTGCGTTCCGCCCGCGCCGCTCGACCATAGCGGCAATCGAAGCGTCGTGACGAAGCTCGCCGCATGCAGCGCGCAAAGCAGCCCGAACGCCCACGCGTACGCGGCGCCATGCGTGCCGCCGGTCGACATCGATTCCACGTGCAGCCGCCACGCGAGAAACAGCGTGCACATCGTCGTAAACGTCGGGCCGCCGAGCCGCTGGACGATATTGAGCGACGTCGTCGCCATCGGCAGGTTGCGCCGGTCTACCGACGCATACGCGGCGGAAATCGACGGCGCGCCGATCGCGCTCTGGCCCATCCCGCGCAGAAACAGCGCGGGCACGAGCACGTAAGGATCGTAGCCGGTCAGCGCGAGATACACGAACGGCAGCGTCGCGAAGAGTGCAAGCATCGCGCCGGCGGCGGCGAGCCGGCGCACGCCGAACCGGCTCGTGAGCGCGCCCATCGACGGATAGGTGACGAGCATCCCGAGCCCGAGCGGCGCGAGCAGCCACCCCATCTCGCCGGGCGAGCGGCCGCATGCCTCGATCAGGAACACCGGAATCAGCATCTGGCCCGCGTAGATCGTGCCGTTCGACAGAAACTGCGTGCCGGCCGCCGCACCGAACACGCGCGAGCGAAACAGCGCGAGGTCGATCAGCGCGTGCTCGCCCTTGCGTCGTTCGACGCGCAGGAACATCGCGAGCAGCAGCGCCGAGCATGCGATCGCCGCGATGCCGGGTGCGGCGTCGATCCGCTCGGCGCCGTACAGGAACAGCACGAGCGCCGGCGACAGCAGCGCAAGGCCGACCCAGTCGAGCTCTCGCCGTTGCGTTTGCTCGCGGTCGCCGGGCAGGAACCATACGGCCAGTGCGAGCGCCAGCGCGCCGACCGGCAGATTCACGAGAAAGAGCCAGCGCCACGACGCGTGCTGCAGAATCGCGCCGGCGACGACGGGGCCCAGGATAGGCGCGATCAGGACGGGCACCGCCGCATAGCCGATCACGCGCGCCATCTGCTGGCCGGCGACGCGCGCGATCATCATCTGCGCCATCGGCGCGAGCAGCCCGCCGCTGACACCTTGCAGCACGCGAAACCCGATCAGCGACGGCGCCGACCACGCGAGCCCGCACAGCGCCGACGTCAGCGTGAACGCGGAGAAACACCACAGGTACAACGCTTTCGCGCCGATACGATCGACCAGCCAGCCGTTCAGCGGCAGCACCAGCGTGAGTGCGAGCAGGTAGCCGCTCGTGACCCACTGGATCGTCGACAGGCTCGCCTGCAGGTCGGTCGCGAGGCTCGACAGCGACACGTTGACGATCGTTGCGTCGAGTTGCGACAGCAGCGAGCCGAGCGTCGCGACCGCGCTGACCTTCCAGATCGACGGAGCGAGCCGGCCGGTCGCGCGGCCCGTTGACGGCAGCGCGCGCGGGGCGCTCACGCGCCGCGCCGGTCGAGCAGCGCGAGGATGTCTTGCGTCGAGCCCGTTTCGCCGAGGCGCGGGAACAGGCGTTCGACGCTGTTCGTGTGCGCATCCGCGTTCAGGTCGGTCATCGCGTCGACAGCGAGCGTCACGTTGTAGCCGAGTTCGTGCGCCTGGCGTGCGGTCGATTCGACGCCGATGCTGGTCGCGATCCCGGTCAGCACGATCTGCGTGACGCCGGCCGCCTTCAGGTGCGCGTCGAGACCGGTGCCGGTAAACGCGCCCCAGGTTTTCTTCGTGACGACGTGGTCGCCGGGCTGGCGGTCCAGTTCGGGGATCAGGTCGGCCCAGTCGGCCGGGAACGGATCCTTGCGCGGCGGTTGCTGCGTGCGGCCCGGTGCGCCGCCGGCGACGTTGACGAGTACGACCGGCAGGCCGCGGCGGCGGAATGCGTCGAGCAACGTGCGCGTGTGTTCGATCACCGGGGCGACCGGATGGGCAGTCGGCAGCGCAACGATGCCTTTTTGCAGGTCGATGACGACGAGCGCCGTGTTCGTGTCGAGGCGGGTGGTGCTCATGAGACGGATGCTCCGTGAGTGGGGCGAAGGAAAGCATGCACGCGGATGCCGCGCCGCACGCGGGCGGGGATTACGGCTCGCCGATGCGTCGGATCAGCGGGATCGCGGCGGCGAGCGTACGGATGTCTTCGGGGTCGAGCTTCCCGATCGCGGCGCCGAGCCACTTGTGCTTTGCGGTATCGCGCTTGCGCCGCGCTTCGACGCCGGCCGCGGTCAGCAGGAACAGGATCTGGCGGCCGTCGGTGGGATGCGGTTCACGTTCGACGAGACCGTCTTCCTCGAGGCTCGCGAGAATCGCCTTCATCGACTGCGGCTTCATTGCTTCAGCGCGGGCGAGATCGGCGGTCGTCATCGGGCCCTGTCGCTCGAGTCGCGCGAGCGCGCTCGTCTGCGACATGCCGAGCCCTTCGGACTCGATCTCGGAGCGCAGCCGGCGAATAAGCTGACCGACCGCGAGGGTCAGATCTGCGGCGACGGCTTCGGCGGAAACGCCGGGCATGCGGGGAGGGTTCATGCGGCGGATCATAGAACACGACAGTTAAACTTGCAAGTTTAACTGTCGAATTGAAAGGTGGTCGCGGTGCGCGGTGCGCGGTGCGTCGGCGACCGGGCGGGACGAACCGCGCATCGCGGCGGTTCGATCGGCACGACGTCGTTGTAGCGCGGCGAGGCGTTCTCGTGCACCAGATCGCCGAGATATTGCGCGAGTTCGTCTGCGGCGATTGCGGACGGAATTTGCAGGTGGGCCGGCCGCCGCTTGCCCTCGGCGCCGAGATCGAACACGGCCCGGCGGTCGTTCTCACGCACGACGGCGAGCAGGCGTCCGAACGCGTTGAAACGGTACTCGTGCTGCCTCGTCGCGCTCCTTCGTGACGAATGTGCCGGCTGCGTGCGCGGCTTTACCGGATCGAGCAGGTCAGCCAGCGATGAATCTTCAGCGCATCGCTCGACACGCCGGCGCGCGTCGGCGCGCCGAGCAGCACGATGGTTTCGCGGCGGCCCTTCACGTGCATGCGCATCACGACGCCGTGCCCCGATTCGTTGATGAAGCCGGTTTTCTGCAGCCGGATCGGCAGGCGGCCGTAGCGGACGAGCGGATCGGAATTCACGTACAGCAGTTCGCCGTCCCCGGGCTGCACGGTCGTCGACGTGTCCGTCGAGAAATAGCGGATCAGCGGATCCTGTGCGGCGGCGCCCACGAGCCGCGCGAGATCCTCGGCCGTCGACACGTTGTGCGGCGACAGGCCGGTCGGCTCGCGGAAGTGCGTATGGCGCATTCCGAGCCGGCGAGCTTCGCGGTTCATCGCCTTCACGAACGCGGCGCGTCCGCCCGGATAGTCGCGGCTCAGCGCAGCCGCCGCGCGGTTTTCCGACGACATCAGCGCGATATGGAACATCTCGCGGCGCGACAGTTCGGCGCCGATCGGCAACCGGGAACCCGTGAACTTGATCGTGTCGCGGTCGCGCGCGGTGACGCGCAGCACGCCGTTCAACGGACGATCCGCGTCGCGCGCGACGACGGCGGTCATCAGCTTCGAGATCGATGCGATCGGCCGCACGGTGCGTGCGTTGTGCGCCAGCAGCGGTGTGCCGGAGTCGACGTCGAGCACGTAGGCTGCGCGTGAATACAGCGAGCGCACCGCGCGCGGACTGTAGCCGCAACTCGCGAGCAGGTGCGGTGTTGCGGCCGGGCGCGCACGAACCGCGCTCGTGCGTCTCGCGCGCCGGTGTTGCGGCGCGGGTGCGGCGTGATGCTTGACCGCATGATGCTTCGCGCGCGGGCTGCGGTGCTTGACGGTCTTGTGCTTGCGGTGGGCGGGTTTCTTCTTGACGACTTGCGCATGCGCGTGGGGCGACGCGGTGCGATGTGGTTGCGCGCGCTGCGCGGACGCGCTCGTCGCGAACGCGAGTGTCAGGAACGAGAGGGCGACGATGAGGGAAGTCCGGGTGCGGGGCAGGCGCGCGATGAGGCCGGTCAAGCGAAAGTCTCCTTTTCACGCGCGTTGCGGCGGCGCGAAATGCGTGGGCGGTCAGCGGGTGCGGGAAATTATAAAGTCGATCGCGCGGCGATGACGATGGATGCGGATGAAATCGTGCGTGATATGGCCGGATTCCTGCGGTTTTCGCGGAGGACCGGACGCACCCGGTCGGCGCAAGGCGTGCTGCGCTGCCACTCAGCGCGGCCAGTTTCGTCGCGATACGACCGCGAAACTGATCGCGATCGATCCCGTCGCCGGTCGCGGCGGTGTGTCGTTCAGCGCGTCGTCCAGCGCAGCGCCGAAACGCGGACGGCGGCTGCGTCCGTCGGCGCGCGCGGCACGGTGCGCGGGCGTCGGTGTTTCGGGCACGTCAACGCATTCGTTGGCGGCGACCGTGTCGCACGACATGTCGGACAGGCACTCGGACGCGTGATCGACGCACATGGCAGTGAATTCCAGGAGGGGATGTCCGTATTGAACGCCACGCCGTTCGATCAGTAAAATGAATGTTTCGATCGTTAAGATTCATTTGAAGAATGGAACTGAAACTGCTGCGCACGTTCCTGACGGTCACCGAGCTCAGTCATTTCAGCCGCGCGGCCGATACGCTGCACATGAGCCAGCCGGCACTGAGCAAGCAGATCGGCGCACTCGAAGCAAGCCTTGGCGGCAAGCTGTTCGAGCGCGGGCGGCATGGCGCGGAGCTGACGCCGTTCGGCGAACGTTTCCTGCCCGACGCGCAGGCACTCGTGCGCGATGCCGACGAGATCCTCGCGCGGGCGAGGGAGGCGGCCAGCGGGCAGCGCGGGCATTTGCGGCTCGGCATCTGCCTGTCGGTGCTGACGCTCGTGCCGAAGCTGGTTGCGGAATTCCGTGGCCGCAATCCGGGCATTGCCGTCACGCTGAGCGACCTGTCGTCGTCCGAGCAGACGCGCCGGCTGCGCGCTGGCAAGCTCGATGCCGGTTTCCTGCGCCTGCCGTCCGATGAAGGGCTGTCGTCGTTCAAGGTGATCGACGAGGGGCTCGCGCTCGCGGTGCCGCCGCATCTCGGTTTCAAGCGCGTGCCGGCCGGGCTCGACGTGCTCAACGAGATCGGCTTCATCGCGCTGCAGCGTGCGCGCGGCCCCGGGCTTGCCGCACAGATCGACAGATGGTGCGTCGAGCGGCGCTTCGTGCCGCATGTGACGCAGCAGGCGGAGGACGTGCAATCGGTGCTGACGTCGGTCGCGGCCGGCGTCGGCGTCGCGTTCGTTCCATCGCGTGCGCAGCACCTGCTGCGCGACGCGACCGTGTTGCCGCTCGACGGCCGGGACGCGAAGTGGCGCGTCGGGCTTGCATGGTTGTCCGGCCGAGACGATCCCGTCACCACGCGTTTCGTCTCGTTCATGCGCAGCGCGATCAAGTGCGCTTAAGCGCGCGTATAGTGCTCGCGATGGTGTCTTTTCAGAACGCCGGCCTCGCGCCGGCTCACGAACCCGAACCGATGACTTCAGAATCCGACGACTCCCCGCTCGATCCCGCACTCGTCGCGACGCTCGCGACATTGAACGAGGCCGCGGCCGATCCGGCCGGCAAAACGTGGTCGCTGCCGAAGATCGCGAAGCGCACGCAGTTGCCGATGAGCACGCTGCGCCGCGTGCTGACGCAGCTCGATGCCGCGGGCCTCAGCGCGACGACGCTGAACGAAGACGGCACCGGCAGTGCCGCGTTGACCGACGAAGGGCGCGCGGTGTGCACGCAACTGTTCGGCGCGAACGACGCGAAATAGGAAAGGCCGCTCGAAAGCGGCCTTGCGTATTGCGGTTGGGCATGCAGCGCCGGCGCGTCATCACGCAGCGACGCGCATCACCACCGCGCCGTCACCCCGCCCATGATCGAGTGACGATAGGTCTGGTCATTCAGTCCGCGCCGGTAGCCGACGTCGAGATCGAGCCAACTCTTCGGCGAGTAGATCGCCCCGGCGATCACGAACGCCGGGTTCGCGGCGGCCGTGCTTTCCGTATTGCGCGACATGCCGATGTCGGCCACGAACTGCAGCGTGTCGGTCGCCTTGAAGAGCGCGGCGGCCGACACGGCCCAGGCCGAGCGCAGGTCGCCCTGGCGATTCGGCTGGTAAGCCAGGCCCGCATTCGCGAGCAGCGACACACGCCCGACGTCGGCCTGCGCGAGCAGCGTCGCACCGGTGCCGACGCGGCCCGTGCCGAGGCCGCGACCGTCGTCGCCGGTGGGCATCGTCAACTGCGGTTTCAGCGCGAGCGACAGCGGCCCGCGCTCGACGAAGCGCCATTTCATGCCGATCTCGACATCGCCGATCCCGGTGCCGTTGTCGTCGGTGCGCGTCTGCAGTTGCGTATAAGGCGCGTTCACGTAGAGATCGACGCGTTCGCCGAATCCGCGCGTGAGCGTCGCGTTCCAGTATCGATGGCGGCCGTTCTCGTCCTGTTTCGAGGTTTCCTCGGCATTGAGCTCGAGCTGCCAGTTCGCATTGCCTTGCGTGCCCGTGTCGTCGCTGACGAGCGGATGGGCCGCGTAGGCGCCCAGCGGTGCGAGCAGGGCGCTCGCGGCCGCGAGCGGGAGCATTCTTTTCATCACGTCACCTGTCGTGCGTCGTGAGCGGCCGGCCCGGGCGGGCCGGCGCGCCATTGTCGGAGTGGAATCAGAACCACTGTTGGTAGCGGCGCACGTAGATCGTCTTCACGATCTGCGCGAGCAGGATGTAGCCCACCATCGTTGCCGCGAGCCACATCCAGTAGGTGCCGGGCAGGTGCATGAAGCCGAGCGAATCCGCGAACGGCGAGAACGGCAGCCAGCAGCCGATCGCGATCGCGGTGAGCGTCGACAGCAGCACCGGCAGCGCGGCCGTGCTCTGCAGGAACGGGATCTTCTGCGTGCGCAGCAGGTGCACGACGAGCGTCTGCGACACGAGGCTTTCGATGAACCAGCCCGAGTTCATCACGACCTGGCCGCCCGAGCCGCCGTGCAGGTGATACATCGCGCCCGCGCCGAACACCGTCCACATCAGCACGTACGTCGTGATGTCGAACACCGACGAGGTCGGCCCGACCCACAGCATGAAGCGGCTGATATTGCCGGCTTCCCACTTGCGCGGCTTCTTCAGGAACTCGGGATCCATCCTGTCCCACGGCAGCAGCATCTGCGACGTGTCGTAGATCAGGTTCAGCACGAGCAACTGGGTCGCGAGCATCGGCTCCCACGGCAGGAACGCGCTGGCGACGAGCACCGAGAACACATTGCCGAAGTTCGAGCTGGCGGTCATGTTCAGGTACTTCAGGATGTTGCCGAACGTCTCGCGGCCCTTGATCACGCCTTCTTCCAGCACCATCAGGCTCTTTTCGAGCAGGATGATGTCGGCGGTTTCCTTTGCGATGTCGGCGCCGCTGTCGACTGAGATGCCGACGTCGGCGTCGCGCAGCGCGGGCGCGTCGTTGATGCCGTCGCCGAGGAAGCCGACGGTGTGGCCGTTCGCCTGCAGCGCCTTGACGATGCGCGCCTTCTGCAGCGGCGTGAGCTTCGCGAACACGGTCGTGCGTTCGACGACCTGTGCGAGCGTCGTATCGTCGAGCGCGTCGATTTCTGCGCCGAGCACCGGCTTGCCCGGCTCGAGGCCGACTTGCCGGCAGACCTTGATCGTGACAGTCGGGTTGTCGCCCGTCAGCACCTTCACGGCGACGCCGTTCTCGCGCAGCGCGGCGAGCGCCGGCGCGGCCGATTCCTTCGGCGGATCGAGGAAGGTCAGGAAGCCGCGCACGACGAGGTCGCGTTCGTCGGCGGTGCGGTACTGTTCGCGTTCGTCGCCGCGCGGGATCATGCGCGTCGCGAGCACCAGCACGCGGAAGCCGTCCTCGTTGTAGGCAGTGGCCTGTTCGAGCAGCCGCTTGCGCGCCACGTAATCGAGCGGGCGCATGCCGTCCTCATCCTGCACGTGGGTCGACACCGCGAGCATTTCCTCGACCGCGCCCTTGCAGATCAGCATGTGTGTGCCGTGAGCATCCTCGACGACGACCGACAGGCGCCGGCGCACGAAATCGAACGGCAGCTCGTCGATCTTCCGGTAGCCCTGCGGCTTCACGCGCTCGCCGATTTCGTCGGCGCGTGCGACGACCGCGATGTCGATCAGGTTCTTCTGGCCGCTCTGGTGGAAGCTGTTCAGCCAGCCGAGCCGCAGGATGGCCTCGTTCTTGTGGCCGGACAGGTCGAGATGGTGTTCGAGGATGATCTTGTCCTGCGTGAGCGTGCCGGTCTTGTCGGTGCACAGTACGTCCATCGCACCGAAGTTCTGCACCGAGTTCAGCCGCTTCACGACGACCTTGCGGCGCGCCATCGCGATCGCGCCGCGCGCGAGGTTCGCGCTGACGATCATCGGCAGCATTTCGGGCGTGAGGCCGACGGCCACCGCGAGCGCGAATGTGAGCGCGCTCAGCCAGTCGCCCTTGGTCAGGCCGTTGATCATGAACACGATCGGCACCATCACGAACATGAACTTGATCAGCAGCCAGCTCACGCTCGCGACGCCGCGATCGAAGCTCGTCTCGATGCGCTTGTGGCTCACGACGTTGCGGGCGAGCGAACCGAAGTAGGTGTCCTCGCCGGTCGCGACGACGACGGCCGTCGCAGTGCCGCTGACGACGTTGGTGCCCATGAAGCACACGTTCTCGAGATCGAGCAGCGACGTCGACGCATCGCTGGCCGCGCCGCCCGTGCCCGTGTTCGCGGACTTGCCGGCGACCGCGCCGAGCGTGTCGTACTTCTCGACCGGCAGCGCTTCGCCGGTCAGCACCGCCTGGCTGATGAACAGGTCGCGCGACGCGAGCAGGCGCACGTCCGCGGGGATCATGTCGCCGGCCGACAGGTGCACGATGTCGCCGGTCACCACTTCGCGCATCGGTACTTCGCGGCGAGCGGGCTCGGACGTGTCGGTCACGGCGCGCTGCACGGTGGCGGTGGTGCGGACCATCGCCTTGAGCTTCTCGGCCGCGCGCAGCGAACGGAATTCCTGCACGAAGCGCAGCAGCGCGCTGATCGTGACCATCGACAGCAGGATCGTCATGCCGACGTAGTCGCGATCGTCGGGCGCCGCGAAGTAGACGTCGGTGAAGAAGCTGATCGCGGCCAGCACCAGCAGCACGTAGACGAACGGATTGTGGAACGCGTGCAGCAACTGGCGTGTCCAGTGCGGCGGTTTGTCGTGCGCGATTTCGTTCGGGCCGTCGTGCTGCAGCCGGTCGGCGGCCTGGTCGTAGGTGAGGCCGCGCGAGCTGGTGCGCAGCGACTTGAAGGTTTCCTCGAGCGGGCGGGCCGCTTCCTGCGCGGCGCGGATGATGTGCGGTGCGTTTTGCTGGCTGGCGCCTGCGTTGATGAAGCCGCGCTGTTTCTTTTGCGATGTATTGCGTTGTGTCATGAGTCGCTCCTTGCGCACGAGGCGGCGGGCGGGGAGCGACCGTGACGTTATCGACGCACGAGCGCTCCCCGCCGCGTCGCGTCAGGCGCGATCGGCTGTGGATCGGTGAAGGGAGGAACGCTCGCCGGCGCACGGAATGCGATCGGATGGACGATGCGCAGCGTCGCACCGGCGAGCGGTAATCGACTACTGTCGTCTGAGTTCATCTGCACTCCTGTCGGTTGCGGATAGTCGGCACGGGCGATCGACGGCTGCGCACGCACGAGGGTGCGCGGCCGGACGGCACGCGAACGGAAGACGCACGCAGCTCGCGCTGCGCGCAGCACGAACGCACGCGTAACGCACGGTTGCGCAGCGCGGGCATTCGGCAATATCGAAAAAATCTGGGCGGGGATTCTGGCCGGTCAGGCCGGAAGGGCACCGCATCCTGCTTCCCGGGATGCGGCAAAAGACGAGGCTCTGCGCGGTTTCCTCAGGCAGCAGTCAAGTTGGTCGAGGACCAACTACAACTCGCATCGGTGTTCACAGAACACTCCATGTAATTAGACGGGGCGATGGTAAGGGGTCGTCGTGCGAAGCGTCAACCCTTTTTATGCCCTTTTTTCCGGCATTTTTTGCAGAACGTCGGCGCGACGATGCCGGCGCTCCGAATGGCAAACCGCGCGCGTGCGAGGCACGCATGCGCGCGGTCGGGGCGAGGCAGCGACGCGTTACTGCGACGATGCCGTGATGGCTGCGCCTGCGTCGAGAATGCCGGAGCCGGCCGGCAGTGCCGTGCACGACGTGCTCGTCGGCAGTATCGCGGCACGCGCGCCGCCTTGCAGCTTCTGCTGGATCTGCGCGGGCGTGAGGTTGCCGTTCACCGACAGCATCAGCGCGGCGGCGCCAGCCACCTGCGGCGTCGCGAAGCTCGTGCCGCTCGCGGTGCCGTACGTGTCCGCGCCCGGCGTCGTCGTGCCGCCGTTGGCCGTCGACAGGATGTTGACGCCCGGTGCGCTCAGCGCGACGTCGGTGCCGAAGTTGCTGAACGATGCACGCCGGCCGGTTGCATCGGTCGCACCGACGCTGATCACGCCGCGGCAGTTCGCGGGCTGGTCGAGCCCGGTCGACAGGCCGTCGTTGCCGGCGGCGACCACGACGGTCACGCCCTTCGCGTTCACGTCGTCGATCGCCTGCTGGAACGTCGCGCTGCATGCGCCGACGCCGCCGAGGCTCAGGTTGATGATCTTCGCGGGCGTCGGGTTCGTCGGGACGCCGTTGACCGGAATGCCGGCCGCCCAGCGCATCGCGTCGGCGATGTCGCTCGTCACGCCGCCGCACTTGCCGAGCACGCGCACCGGCAGGATCCGGCCGAGCCACGACACGCCGGCGATGCCGATGCCGTTGTTGGCCGTTGCGCCGATCACGCCCATCACGCGCGTGCCGTGCCAGCTGCTGGTGCTCGGCTCGCTCGCGCAGTGATAGTACGGGCCGCTTGCGTCGTCGAGTTCCTGCTGGGTGACCCAGTCGCCCGGGTCGGTTGCGTCGCCGCTGCGGGTCTGGCCGTTGTTGCTGGTGTTGATGTTCGAGATGAAGTTGTAGCCGGGAAGCAGGTTGCCGACGAGGTCGGGGTGCGGCCGGTAGCCGGTGTCGAGCACGGCCGTGACGACGGTCGGCGACCCCTTGGTGCGCGTCCATGCGGGCGGCACGTCGATGCCGGCGGTCGGATCGAACAGGTTCCACTGCTGGCTGTAGTCGGGATCGCTCGGCGTGTCGCGGATTCGCATCGGGTGATCCGGTTCCGCGTAGTCGACGTCGCTATCGGCCGCGAACGCCTGTGCGAGCGCCGCGGCATCGTCGGCCGCGATGCGCTGGCCGATCGACAGCACGGCCGCGCCGTTCGACAGGGTCCGCTCGACCTGGACGTCAAGCGGCGCCTGCGACGTCGTCGCGGCGGCATAGGCGCGTGCGGCGCCGCTCGCGGTCGGCGCGTTCCAGCGCGTCATCGAACGCTGGATCACGGCGTCGAGCCGCGTGCCGGTGTCGACGGCCGCCATCGCGCGGGCGGCCGTCAGCGTCTTCAGTTTGACGATCAGGTGATCGACCGGCGGCTCGGCTGGTGCGGCGGTCTGGGCAGCCATCTGCACGGCGGCCTGCTGCGTCGCGCACGCGTTGCTGCCGCTGGTGGCAGGCGGCGTTGTCGGGCTGGGGCTGGGGCTCGGCGCGGGCGCCGGTGCGGCATTGGAAGACGACGGATTGCTGCCGTCGCCGCCACCGCCGCCGCAACTGGCGAGGGGAACGAGCACGGCGGCGGACAGCATACCCGCGAGTACGCGCGTATGAGTGGAGCGGACCAGCGCGGAATTGAAACGTTTGGCTCTCATGGTGAAACTTGATCCTCGTAGATAACCGTCGTGCCGGCGGTAACGCTCGATCCGGTGAATGCCGGACCTTGTGGTTTTTGTCTGACGATCGGAGCAGGTTGCTGCGACGCGCCATGCAATGGGTAACGGCTGCCACGGCGGCTTCTTGAGTGGGTTCCAGCAGAAAAAAAAGTGCGGGCGCAAACGATTACGTTGTCGCGATGCAGCATGCATGCGGTACCCGGCATCGGCTGCCGGGACGGCGGGGCGCGAGCGAGCACGGCCGGCCGGGCGCGACGCGCGGCGCGTGCGCAACGGACACGCGTTTGCGCGGCACGGAAAAAGGGCCGCCGGCGCGCGTTTGCGATGGAAGGTTCCTTACGCTTTCCCTGATGCGACGCGAATTTTGTCGGGCGTACGATCGCGGCTCGATCAACGTTTCGTCAGGAGAAAAGCATGGATCGTCGCTTCCGTTGGCTGGCCGTCGCATTGACCTGCGCGCTGGCAGGCACCGCGCATGCGCAGGCACTCACCGGCACGCTGAAGAAGATCAAGGACACGGGCATCGTGTCGCTGGGTATCCGCGAATCGTCGGTGCCGTTCTCGTATTCGGACAACCAGCAGAAGAACATCGGCTATTCGCGGGACATCGCGGCGCGCATCATCGACCAGATCAGGACGGATCTGAAACTGCCGAACCTCACGGTGAAGGAAATCCCGATCACGTCGCAGAACCGGATTCCGCTGGTGCAGAACGGCACGATCGATTTCGAGTGCGGGTCGACGACCAACACGCTCGAGCGACAGAAGCAGGCCGCGTTCTCGGACAGCATCTTTCTGTACGGCATCCGTTTCAGCACGCGCAAGGATTCGGGCGTGAAGGACTTCCCGGACCTGGCGGGCAAGACGGTCGCGACGACGGCCGGCACGTCGGACGAGCGTCTGCTGCGCAAGCTCAACGAGGAAAAGGGGATGAACATGGCGATCATCAGCGCGAAGGACCACGCCGAAGCGTTCATGAACGTCACGACCGGGCGCGCGGTGGCGTTTGTGATGGACGAGCCGCTGCTGTACGGCGAGATCGCGAAGGATCGCAACCCGGGCGCCTACACGGTGACGGGCACGCCGCTCGTTCACGAAAACTACGCGTGCATGATGCGCAAGGACGATCCGGCGTTCAAGCGCGTGGTCGACGACGTGATTGCGAAGATGCAGACGTCGGGCGCGGCCGAGAAGCTCTACGACCAGTGGTTCACGCAACCGATTCCGCCGAAGGGCGTGAGCCTGAACTATCCGCTGTCGCCGGAGATGAAACAGCTGTTCAGGAATCCGACGGATCAGGCGCAGTACTGATCGCGGTATCGTGCCCGCGTGCGGGCCGGCACGTTGAATGTGCCGGCCTGTACGACTGAATCCCGTGAGCGGATCTGCCGCTCCTGTCCGCTACGCAGCACGCAGCACGCAGCCGGCGGCCGGCGGCCGGCGGCCATGAAGGTCTTCCGCGCCTTTCGCGCAGGATGTTGAAACCCTGTTCCTGATCTTCCTGCGGCCGCGCCGCATCTCGACGGGCCCCGGCCGGGGCCCCGTTTCCGTCATTCCGTTCCCTTGTTTGCCTGATTCGCTCGCGCATCGAACTGCGCTTCGCGCATGCGCGCCCGGTTCGCGTCCGGTGACGCCGTTTGCCGCGTAAACCCGAATTCAGATTTCAATTTGAACTGGTCAGAATCGGCCGAAATTGTTCAACAATTTTCGGCGAAAAATCCCGGAAAGCCGCGTAGGGCGGCGTGCGGGAGGCGTTGTGATGTTTCAGCGCGGCGCCGAATCACTCGGGAGCTTCGCCATGTCCGCTCGTTTTTCGCTTCGGCATTTCCTCTGCGGTGCGCTTGTGCCGCTGACCTTCGCATGCTCGCTCGCATCGGCGGCTCCGCTGCAGACCGTGCGGCCCGGCACGCTGCTGGTGGGCTCCGACCTCACGTATCCGCCATACGCCTACCTGGAAGCAGGCAAGCCCGCCGGCTTCGACGCCGAGTTCTCGCGAATGCTGGCGCGCCACCTGAAGCTCGAGCCGGTGTTCCTCGATACCCGCTTCCCGGACCTGATCCTGGGGATGAAGGCGCGCCGCTTCGATGTCGTCGCGTCCGCGCTCTACGTGACGCCCGATCGCGAGAAGCAGGTCGATTTCGTGCCGTACCTGAAGACGGGCGCAGCGCTGCTCGTCGCGAAGGGCAGCGCGTTCCTGCCGAAGACGCCACAGGACCTGTGCGGCAAGCGGGTCGGCTCGATCAAGGGGGCATCGTGGACGCCGAAGTTGCGCACGGTGTCGCAGGACACGTGCAAGGCGGCCGGACGCGGAGAGATCGCGATCCTCGAGTTCCCGACCTCGCCGGAAGCGACGTCCGCGCTGATGTCGAAAGCGGTCGACGTCCAGATCGAGGATGCGGCCGTCGCGCAGGGGATTCCAAAGCAGACGAACGGGCGTGTCGAGATCAGTTCGACGACGCTGCTGTATCCGATCGTGATCGGTCTCGGCGTGGCGAAAGGCGACAGCGGGCTGCAGAGTGCGCTCGAGAGCGCACTGAACGACGCGAAGCGCAGCGGCGAATACGGCGGCCTCGTGAAGAAATACGGCCTGCAGGAGCCCACGCCGGCCGACGTCGCTGGCGCACTGGGTACTGCGAAGTAAGCCTGGAGCAAGCACGATCCGACCACCGCGTGCCGCGCAGGGCGGCCGCATCACCCTCCGGGGTTGAGGAGTCTTCGATGCAGTTCGATTGGCACTATGCATTTCAGCTGTTGTGGGACAAGGATTTCTGGCGTGCTTGCGTCGTGGTTGTCGAACTCAGTGTCGCCGCGTGGGTGCTCGGGGTGGTGCTCGGGTTTCCGGTAGCGCTCGCGAGGCAGTCGCACCAGCCGCTGCTGAAGCGGGCGGCGGCCGTGTACATCTGGTTTTTCCGCAGCCTGCCGTTGCTCGTGCTGCTGGTATTCATCTACAACCTCCCGCAGGTCTTCCCCGCGACCAGCGTGGTGCTGTCGGATCCGTTCACGGCCGGCCTCATCGCGATGGTGCTGAGCGAAACCGCATATTTCGCGGAAATCCATCGTGGCGGGATCCTGTCGGTGCCGCGCGGCCAACTCGAGGCGGGCCGCGCGCTCGGCATCCGTTTCACGGGCATCCAGCGGCTGATCGTGATGCCGCAGGCAATCCGCATTGCGCTGCCGGCGCTCGCAAACGAGTTCATCACGATCGTGAAGCTCACGTCGCTGGTATCGGTGATTTCACTTGCCGAGATCCTGCTCGTCGGGCAGCGGTTGTATACGCAGAACTTCCTCGTGTTCGAAACGATGCTGGCTGTCGCGTTCTATTACGTGCTGATCGTCACGGTGTTCAGCCGGCTGCTCGGCTATCTCGAGCGGCACCTCGACGTCAGTCGCCGCACGCCGGCGCAGGCCGGTCACGCGGCTCTCGAACTGCCGCTGTCGGTGCCCGCCGTCGCGCCGAGGCCGCGGGCGAGCGCCGAGTTTGCGCTGCGCCTGAAAGGGCTGCAGCAATGCTACGGCCGCCACGAGGTGCTGAAGGACATTCGCCTCGACGTCGCGCCAGGGCAGGTCGTGTCGATCATCGGCCCGTCCGGATCCGGCAAGACCTCGCTGATCCGCACCATCAACGGTCTCGCGCCGGTGAACGCGGGCGAGATCGACCTCTACGGCGAGTCGTTCATCCGTGCGTCCGGTGCGCACCCGCCGCGCGTGTCGAACGAGCGAATCCTGGATATCGGCATGGTGTTCCAGAGCTTCAACCTGTTCCCGCACCGCACCGCGTTGCAGAACGTGATGATGGCGCCGTGCTATCACCGGCAGGCCGATGCGGCTGCGATCCGGCTGCAGGCGTTGTCGCTGTTGTCGAAGGTCGGAATGCTCGAGCATGCGAACAAGTATCCGCATCAGTTATCGGGTGGTCAGCAGCAGCGTGTGGCGATCGCGCGCGCGCTCGCCACACGGCCGTCGATCATGCTGTTCGATGAGCCGACGTCGGCGCTCGATCCGGAGCTTGTCGGCGAAGTGCTGAAGGTGGTCGAAACGTTGGCCAAGGAAGGGATGACGATGATCATCGTGACGCACGAGATGAATTTCGCGTTCAAGGTGTCCGACCGGATCGTGTTCATGGAGAACGGACGCATCCTGTACGACGTGCCGCCAGACCGGATTCGCGGCAGCGCGGACGCGCGCGTGAAGGATTTCCTGAAGCACGTTCACTTCGCATGACGAATCACGGGATGGAAGCAGGAATGGATCCGATGGCTTTCCGGCTGGGCGACATGGATGCGCAGGCGTGCGCCGCCGAGCGGCTGCGTGCATGTCTTGAGCGCGCCGGCGCGTATCCCGGCGACATCGGTACGGCGTGGCTCGCGCGTCGCGACGAAGCGGCGGCCGCGGAGGCGTGGGCATGGGATGCGTCGTTGCGCGGCGGCACCGCCGCTGCGCCGCTGGCCGGCACCGTGCTGACGGTGAAGGCCTGTTTCGATTGCGAAGGCTGGGTCACGCACGCCGGTTCGCGCGTGCTGGCAGAAGATCCGCCGGCGAGCACCGACGCCGCACCGGTGTCGGCGCTGCGTCGGGCCGGTGCGGTGCTGATCGCGCAGACGGCGATGACCGAATTCGCCTACGGCGCGCTCGGCGTGAACCACGCTTACGGAACGCCGACGACCCCGCTCGATGCACGGCGCGAACGGGTGGCAGGCGGATCGAGTTCGGGCGCGGCGGTGTCGGTGGCGCTTGGCGCGGCCGACCTGGCGCTCGGCTCCGATACGAGCGGTTCCGCGCGCATTCCGGCGGCACTCTGCGGCGTGACCGGATTCAAGCCGTCACGTGGACGCTATGCGACCGACGGGATGCAGTTCCTGTCGCCCAGCTTCGACGTACCGGGCTTGCTGGCCGCGACGGTCGACCTGTGCCGGCGCGCGGACGCCGTGCTGCACGGCTGCGACGTGCAACGGCCGCGGCCCGCGACCTTGCGTGACCTCGATTTCATCGTGCCCGAGCCGTTCGCGACCGACGACCTGGACCCGGACGTCGGACGCGCGTTCGACGCATGGCTGTCGCGGCTCTCGGCGCATGGCGCCCGCATCCGGCGCCAGCGGCTCGATTGCGTGGCGGAGGCCGGTGTGGTCGCGCGCGCGGGCGGCGTCATCGCGGCGGAAGCGTTCATGCTGCATCGTGCGCGGCTGGCAACGGCGGCCGACCGCTACGATCCGTTCGTCGGCCGGCGCATCGCCGCGGGCGAGCAGGTGCGTGCGCACGACTATGTGGCGGCACTGCTGCGCCTGGCGGCGCTGGCCGATGCGTACCACACCGGGCTTGGCGACGCGGATGTGGTGCTGACGCCGACGGTGCCGATGCTGCCGCCGCGCGTGGCCGATCTGGCGGACGAAACCGTGTACCTCGCACAAAACACGCGTGCATTCCGCCTGACCGAGTTCGCGAACCGGCTCGATCTGCCGAGCATCAGCGTGCCGGGCGACCTGCGGCACCGGCAGCCCATCGGCTTGCTGATCACGGCGCGGCGCGGCGGGGACGCGCGGTTGCTCGATGTCGCTGCACTGGTCGAACGCGCACTGACCGACTCGGCGTGACCTGATTTACGAAGCAAGGCTCGCCTTGTCATTTTTCATCGTTACTATTAAGAGGTACTTATGATCGTCGTAAAATCGGCCGATATCGCCAATACCGAGCGTCACGCACGCGGCCCGGGCTGGGACAGCAAGCGCATGATCGTCCAGCAGGACGGCGTCGGTTATTCCGTCCACGAGACACGCGTGCATGAAGGCGCGGAACTGCATCTGCATTACAAGAACCACTTCGAAACCAACTACTGCGTGGCGGGAGAAGGGGAGGTCGTCGATACGGCGACCGGCGACGTACACCGGATCGCGCCCGGAACGATCTACGCGCTGAACCTCAACGATCCGCATATCCTGCGCGCGACGCGCGGCGACCTGCACCTGGTGTGCGTATTCAATCCGCCGCTCACGGGGCGCGAGACGCATCGGGAAGACGGCAGCTACGCGCTGCCGTCGGGGGAGCAAGCCTGACGATGCGTGATGCCGTACCGTTGCGTGCCGCGCCGTGCGACGCGCAACGGCGGCGCGGCGTCCGGATTCAGGCTGCCTCGCGATGGCTGCGCTTGATGGCCTCGACGAGCATGCGCTCGGAGTCGTCGAGATAGCGCGTGAGCGTGGTGACGGCTTCGCCGCGGCGGTTTTGCGTAAGCAGGTCGTAGATCTGGTATTCGCGCTGGATCCAGTCTGGCGTCTGCACGCGCTTCTCGTCGGGATCCGCGGCGAAGACGAGGCGCAACTGCGCCGAGATGGTTCGGAAGAATTCGTCGAGCAGCGCCGACTTCTGCAGCGCGACGATATGCTGGTGAAACCGCAGGCTGTGCGTGCCGACGGCTTGCCAGTTTTCCTTGGCGAGTTCGCGCTCGGCCGCCCGAATGGCGGTCTGCATCTTTTCGAGCAGTGCTGGCTGCGCGAGTTCGGCCGTGTTCAGCGCATGCAGTTCGAGCGTGCGGCGTGCAACGTAGAGATCTCGCACGTCCTGGCGGTTGAGCGTGCGCACGACGACGCCCTTGTGCCGCACGAACGTGACGAGCCCTTCACGGCCGAGCTGATGCAGGACTTCCCGAAGCGAGTTGCGCGACGTATCGTACTCGGCGGCGAGGTCCATCTCGATCAGTGCCGTGCCCGGCGGCAGCTTGCCGCTGATGATGTGCTCGCGCAATTGATGGCTGATCCGGTCGGCGACCGATTGTCCTCTCGCTTTTTCGCTTGCCATTCCGTTCGTTCGCTCCTCTCCTGATCGTGCGCCGCCAGCGTGACCGGCCGGCGGCGTTTCGCCATTCTACGGGCTGCGGGGCCGGTCAAGCCGTTTTGCCGGACTGCCAGTCAGCCTGTGGCGGCTGCATGCCGTGCATGCCGCGGTACGGTGCGACGGGGGGCGACGCCCAGCCTTCGAGCAGGCTCGGGTCGAGTCGGTACACCTCGACGCCGAGCGGCCGGCATACGTCGATCGGGTCGCGCGCGTCGGGGCCCCACATCGGCACCGACAGATCGCCGCCCGGGCAGGTGGACATCGCGCACAGCACGTCGATTTCCGCGAAGAACTCGAGATAGTCGCCGGGCTTCGCGGGGCAGGCCTTCATGAAGTATTTGTCGTCGTCGTTCAGGCCCGTGCACTGGAACACGTTGAGCACGTCGTGCACGTCGAATTCGGTCAGCCCATACGGCGCGACCGCGCGCACGAGGTTCGAGTGGCAATGGAAATGAAAGTCCTCGCCGGTCAGCAGCTTGTTCACGTAAGGATCGCAGCGCGTGCCGAGCAGATCGTGCACGCGGCCGCCGTCACCGTCGACGCCGTAGCCGGCGAGCGTGTCGTCGGTGATCGTGACCATCGGGCGCAGGTACGGCAGCGTCGACCAGAGCCGGTCGAACGTCGTCACGTGCGCGGCCTGCAACTGGCGCGTGCGCGATGCCCACATGCGCTCGCGCGGATTGTGCAGGTTCCACATGTTGAAATCGGCGACTTGTGGGCCTTCCAGCGTGACGATCCGGAATACGTGACCGGCCGGCACTGTCCACGCGAAACCGCTGCGGATCGGCACGATGTGCGATGCGATGCGCTCGCGCGCGTCCTGGCGCTGGGCAATCGCGGAATAAAAGACCTTGTCGACGTTCAGGACGGAGCCCTTGGTGACTTGGTACGCGGCGGGATAATTCGACATGACGCGGTGCTCTCGGGGAAAATTGGCAGATGCGGCAATCCGGCCGAAGCCCTTTGTGGTGGCCGGTCAGGCGTCAATTACAGTGATTGATTGTTCAACAATTTATTGGCGCTTCGGGGAGTATAGGATGAGGGCGGGGAGGTGTGTCAATGGGTGGAAAGTACCGAGGGCGGGCGGAGGCGGCGGGCTCGCGGGCCGGTGCGATGACGCGGGCAGCGGTCCGGTTGGCCCTACTGAAGGGGGCAGGTCACGTGTTCGCAAATCCCAGTGACAGAAGCACCTCGTAAGTAGCCAGTTAGATAGCAACGAACCGAGCGTCTCTGATGGGTCGTTAGCGGACGATCCTCAAAAGCCTGAGCGTAGGTCTTGGCGTAGCTTTGTGCGCCGAGCCTTGTCAGATAAGGTGCAGGTACTGAGCGGCCACTTCCCGTCGAACGAGGGCGCACTCAAACTGATCTGGCTGGCGCTGCGCAATGTGCTGGCCAAGACCGTACGGGCCGCCTTCGACTGGAAGTCAGCCATGAACCAGTTTGCTATCCTGTTCGGCGAGCGATTTATGCAGGCGCGCGGATAACGCGCTGTTCAACCGCCTCGCCCACAAAAATGCGGACAGGTTCCTCCGCGGCGGTCCGCAAACGAGCTGCGATCGCATATCGTCGAGCGCCGCAACCGCTATCAGGCGGACGCTGATCATGCAGCGGCGTGTCAGCGACAAACCCCTGTACCACTATTCCCCGGATGCCTCGAGCGCGCCTACCATCTCATGCGCAGCGTGCTGCAACTCCGGCAGAAAGCGCCGCACGGCCTCCGCCGGATTGATCGCCTGCTCGAGGTAGATCACGTTCAGTGCCGCGATCACGCGGTCATGCGCGCTGATCGCGACGGCGATCGAACCGATTTTGCGTTGGTCGGTCCAGTCGCCATGATTCGATCCGAAACCGTCGGCGCGCGTTTGCCGCATCAGATTGCGGATGAATGCGTTGTCCGACGCGAGTCGCTGCTGGTGTTCGCCGCCGGCGCCGGCGCGCAGCAGGTCGAGAATATCTTCGCGCTCCGCGTCCTGGCAAGACGCGAAGTAGATGCGGCCCGATGCCGTCAGCAGCATTGGGAGCCGGCGCCCGACCATCGAACGATGAAACGACAGCGGGCTGAACCGATGAGTCGTCTCGCGAATGATCATCGAATCGCCGTCCGGCGTCGTCAGGTCCGACGGCCAGACGATTCGCTGCAACAACCTGGCCATGATCGGCGGCGCGACGGTCGCAATGTGCTCGTCGTCGGTGAACCCTTCGCTCAGCGTGCGCACGCGCAGCGTCAACCGGAACGTGTCGTCGGACTCGCTGCGCCGCACGAATCCGCCCTCGATCAGCGTCTCGAGCAGCCGCCGCACGGTTGTGCGATGCAGCCCCGTGACTTCGCTCAATTGCTGACTCGTCGCACGTCCGTTTTCCAGCGCATTGAGCGCTTGCAGCACCTGCAGGCCGCGTGACAGCCCCCGGACATTTGCATACTTGTTCATTAAAAATATCTTAAAAATCAACGATGTGCATTCCTTGCACATTTGATTGAAATTGTTGAGCGCGCTTCTGCAGCTCCCTAGACTTGCCTTGATCCAAGCGCCACGCGACATGACGCAGCGAACCGCGAATTGTCCCGGCCGTAATCCACCCGAGTACGCAGCGACCGTCGAGTCGCGCGAGGAAGGAGACATATGAACGCCTCATTCACCCCGGCCGCGTCCGACGACCGGCATGACCCGCATACCACCGACGTCGCAATCATCGGCGCAGGTCCCGTCGGCTTGATGATCGCCAACATTCTGGGCCTTCAGGGGGTGCGTGTCACGCTGATCGAGAAGCTCGAACGGATCATCGATTACCCGCGCGCGATTGGTCTGGATGACGAAGCACTGCGCGTGTTCCAGTCCGTCGGCCTCGTCGACCGGCTCCTGCCGCACACGACGCCCGATCACTGGATGCGCTTCGTGACGAAGGATGGTCAGTGCTTCGCGTCGATCGAACCACGCACCAACGAATTCGGCTGGCCGCGTCGCAACGCGTTCATTCAGCCGCTCGCGGATCGCGTGCTGCATGAGGGTCTCGCGCGCTTCCCGCACGTGCAGGTGCTGCTGGGGCACGGCCTGGCGTCGTTCACGCAGGATACCGACGGGGTGAGCATCGAGATCGACGACACGCGCGGCGAACGTCGGACGGTTCGTGCCGCCTACATGGTCGGCGCGGACGGCGGCAACAGTTTCGTGCGCCGGATGCTCAACGTGCCGTTCGAAGGGCGCACGAAGCCGAACCAGTGGATCGTCGTGGACGTGCGCAACGATCCGATCGGCGCGCCGCACATCTATCTGCATTGCGATCACGATCGGCCGTATGTGTCGGCTGCGCTGCCGCACGGCATTCGCCGTTTCGAGTTCATGGTGATGCCCGGCGAGACCGAGGAGGAACTGTCGAAGCCGGACAACATGGCCGCGCTGATCCGCAAGGTGGTCGCGAATCCGGATGCGGTCGATTACATCCGCAAGCGTGTCTATACGCACAACGCACGCCTCGCATCGACGTTCCGCGCGGGCCGCATCCTGCTCGCAGGCGATGCTGCGCACATCATGCCGGTGTGGCAGGGGCAGGGCTACAACAGCGGCATCCGCGATGCGAACAACCTCGGCTGGAAGCTGGCAATGGTCGCGAAGGGGCTCGCGGACGATTGCCTGCTCGACACCTATACCGTCGAGCGCCGCGCGCATGCGCGCTCGATGATTCACCTGTCCGAAGTGGCGGGCGACATTTTTGCGCCGACCACGCGCTTCGGCGCGCGCTTTCGCGACACGTTCGTGCGTGCGCTGAATCTTCTCCCGTCGGTCAAGCGCTACTTCGTCGAAATGCGCTTCAAGCCGATGCCGCGCTACGAGGCGGGCGCAGTGTTGCTGCCTGCGCAAGCGCCGAAGCCGGGCTGGATTGCGCGCGTGCTCGAGCGTTCGGGTACTTCCGCGCCGGGGCGCCTGCTCGGTCTGATGAGCCAGAAACGAGACTCGCTGCTCGGCCGACTCGCATACGGTCGCGATCCGTTTGCGGCATCGCCTGTCGGACGCATGTTCATCCAACCGCGCGTGCGGCAGGCAGACGGTCGCACGGTGCTGCTCGACGACGCGATCGGGAATGGTTTCATCGTGCTCGGTTGGGGCACGGACCCAACCTTCGGCATGACGTCGCAGGCACGCGCGTTGTGGGCGCGGATCGGTGGCCGCTTCGTTATTGCGAAGCCGGACGTCCAGCTCGCATACGCCGACGACGTACCGCCGGACGTGCTCGCGATCGGCGATGTGGCCGGCTGCCTGAAGGACTGGTTCAGCCGAGTGCCGGAGTCGGTCGTGCTGTTGCGCCCCGACCGGTTCGTCGCGGGCATGTGCTCGCCGCAGCAGGTTTCGGCGGCCATCGTCGAACTTGCCGAGAAACTCGGCGTGGCCGAACGCAAGTGGCACGAATGCGCCGACGCATCGCACATGTCACACGGCCACTCGTTCGATCGCGTCGGGGTCGCACAAACGGCGGGAGCATAAGCATGCCGATTCATCTCGAATGTCTGTCCCATACGCCGTTGCACGGCTATTTCGATCCGGCGCCGGAAGTGATTGCCGAAGTCGAGCGCGTCGGCCGCGCCGCGCGCGAACGGGTTGAGCGTTTCCGGCCTGACCTGATCGTTGTATTCGCGCCCGATCATTTCAACGGCTTCTTCTACGATGTGATGCCGCCGTTCTGCATCGGTGCGCGCGCCGACGCGATCGGGGACTTCCGGAGCCTGGCCGGCAGGCTGCCGGTACCCGGCGAACTCGCGCATGCGCTAGCGGAAAGCGTGCTGGCCGCCGACATCGACGTTGCGCTGTCGTACCGAATGCAGGTCGACCATGGCTGTGCGCAGGCGCTCGAAGTGCTCACCGGCGGACTCGATCGCCATCCGGTGATTCCGGTGTTCATCAACTCCGTCGCGCCGCCGATGGCGACGTTGCGCCGCGCACGCCTGCTGGGTGATGCGATCGGCCGCTATCTCGCACGCACTGAGCGCCGCGTGCTGGTGGTCGGCTCGGGGGGCATCTCCCACGAACCGCCGGTGCCGGAGCTGATCGGCGCGTCGCCCGAAGTGGCGGAGCGGTTGATCGCAGGACGCAATCCGTCGGCCGAGTCGCGCGCGGCACGCCAGGCGAGAACCGTGGCCGCCGCCCGTTCGTTCGCGGCCGGCGACAGTCGGCTGCATCCGCTGAATCCCGAGTGGGACCGTGCGTTCCTTGCGCAGCTCGCATCCGGCGAACTGAGCGCAGTGGACGGAATGACCAACAACGCAATCACGCGTGACGGCGGCAAGTCCGCGCACGAGATCCGCACATGGGTAGCCGCGTTCGGCACGCTCGCCGCATACGGTCCATATCGAGCATCACTTGACTACTACCGCGCGATTCCCGAGTGGATCGCGGGTTTCGCCACCATGCATGCCACACCGTCGACAGTCGTCGCGGCGGTGGCCTGACCGAACTCCAGGAGACCCCGATGTCAGATTCGAACCTCGTGGCGACACTCGCCGCGCGGCTGCGCGAAGCCGAGGCGTCGCGTAGCACGATCGCGCCGCTGCGCGACGCCGCCGCCTCGGGTGGCATTCCGCCCGACGACATGGCCACGGCCTACGCGGTGCAGCAGGCTAACGTCGACCGGCGTGTCGCGGGCGGCGAGCGCATCGTCGGCCGCAAGATCGGCCTGACTTCGCTTGCAGTGCAGAAACAGCTGGGTGTCGACCAGCCCGACTTCGGCGCGCTGTTCGCGTGCATGGCCTGCGGCGACGGCGAGCCGATTTCGCTCGCGCAACTGATCCAGCCGAAGGTCGAAGCCGAAATCGCGCTCGTGCTCGAGCGCGACCTCACGCACGACAAGCACACGTTCGTCGACATCCTGCGTGCGAGCGCTTATGCGCTCGCCGCGATCGAGGTGGTGGACAGCCGGATCCGGGATTGGGACATCCGTTTCGTCGATACGGTGGCGGACAACGCGTCGAGCGCGCGCTTCGTGGTCGGCAGCCGGCCGGTGCCGCTCTCGCAATTGGATCTGACGGGGTGCGCGATGACGCTGGCACGCGAAGGAGAAGTGCTGTCGAAAGGCAGCGGCGCAGCGTGCCTCGGCAATCCGCTCAACGCGGCTGTGTGGCTGGCCGATCGCATGGTGCAGCTCGGTACGCCGTTGTGCGCCGGCGACGTGGTGCTGACCGGTGCGCTCGGCCCGATGGTCGCCGTGCGGGAGCCCGGGACTTATGTCGCGCAGATCGACGGGCTCGGCGGCGTCCGGGCAACTTTCATCGCTTAACTCAGGAATTCGCATGGTTTCCGAAAAACTCAAGGTGGCGATCATCGGCTCCGGCAACATTGGCACCGACCTGATGATCAAGATCCTCCGTCACGGCAAGCATCTGGAAATGGCGGCGATGGTCGGCATCGACGCGAATTCGGACGGCCTCGCGCGCGCGGCGCGCCTTGGCGTCGCGACCACCTACGAAGGCGTCGACGGGTTGACGCGCCTGCCGGTCTTCGACCAGATCGATTTCGTGTTCGATGCTACGTCCGCCGCTGCGCACGTGCGCAACGACGCGCTGCTGCGTGCACTCAAGCCGTCGATTCGCATGATCGACCTGACGCCTGCCGCGATCGGTCCTTACTGCGTGCCGGTCGTGAATCTCGAAGCACACATCGATGCGCCGAACGTGAACATGGTCACCTGTGGCGGGCAGGCGACGATCCCGATCGTCGCGGCCGTGTCGCACGTCGCGAAGGTGCACTACGCGGAAATCGTCGCGTCGATCAGCAGCAAATCCGCCGGCCCCGGCACGCGCGCGAACATCGACGAATTCACCGAGACGACGTCGAAGGCGATCGAGGTGGTCGGCGGTGCCGCGAAGGGCAAGGCAATCATCGTGCTGAATCCCGCCGATCCGCCGCTGATGATGCGCGACACCGTCTATACGCTGTCCGATATCGCGTCTCGTGCCGAGATCGAGGCGTCGATCGAGGAAACCGTCGCGAGAGTGCATGCATACGTGCCCGGCTACCGGCTGAAGCAAAAGGTGCAGTTCGACGAGATTCCGGCGAATGCGCCGATCCATATTCCGGGCCTCGGCAAGTTCAGCGGCCTGAAGACGTCCGTGTTCGTTGAAGTGGAGGGCGCGGCGCACTACCTGCCCGCTTACGCGGGCAATCTCGACATCATGACTTCCGCCGCGCTCGCGACCGCAGAGCGCATGGCGCAGGCGCGCGTGAGCGCGTAAGGAGACTTTCACCATGAGCAAGAAGCTGTATATCTCCGACGTGACGCTGCGCGACGGCAGCCATGCCATTCGGCACCAGTACTCGATAGCGAACGTGCAGGATATCGCACGCGCGCTGGATCGCGCGAACGTAGACAGCATCGAGGTCGCGCATGGCGACGGCCTGCAGGGCTCGAGCTTCAATTACGGCTTCGGCGCGCACAGCGATCTCGAATGGATCGAGGCGGTGGCCGACGTCGTCACGCGCGCGAAGATCGCGACGCTGCTGCTGCCAGGCATCGGCACGATTCACGACCTGAAGGCCGCGTACGACGCCGGCGCGCGCATCGTGCGTGTCGCGACGCACTGCACCGAGGCCGATATCTCAAAGCAGCACATCGAATATGCGCGCGAGCTCGGCATGGACACGGTCGGCTTCCTGATGATGAGCCACATGACGACGCCGGAGAATCTGGCCGTCGAGGCGAAGAAGATGGAAAGCTACGGCGCGACCTGCATCTACGTCGTCGATTCCGGCGGCGCGCTGACGATGTCGGACGTGCGCGACCGGTTCCGTGCGGTGAAGGCGGTGCTGAAGCCCGAAACGGAAACCGGCATGCACGCGCACCACAACCTGTCGCTCGGCGTCGCGAACTCGATCGTTGCCGTGGAGGAGGGCTGCGACCGGATCGATGCGTCGCTCGCGGGAATGGGGGCGGGCGCCGGCAATGCGCCGCTCGAAGTGTTCATCGCGGCGGCCGAGCGGATGGGCTGGAACCACGGCACCGATCTCTACGCGCTCATGGATGCCGCCGACGACATCGTGCGACCGTTGCAGGACCGTCCGGTGCGCGTCGACCGAGAAACGCTCGCGCTCGGCTATGCGGGGGTGTATTCGAGCTTCCTGCGTCATTCGGAAGCGGCCGCGAAAAAGTACGACATCAGGACCGTCGATATCCTCGTCGAACTGGGCAAGCGCCGCATGGTGGGCGGCCAGGAAGACATGATCGTTGATGTCGCGCTCGATCTGAAGAAGCGTGGCGAGGCCGCATAGGAACGGACGGCAGGACCGCGCACGCCGCGGTTCGCTACGTGACAGCCGCCGGCAAGAGCGGCCTGCATATCAATCATTGGAGACTCTGGATGAATACGTCAGGAAAGGAAGGCGATACCGCGCGACATGGACGCACGGGACGCGCGACGATCACGTTGTGCCTCGCGATTGCGTTGCTCGAAGGGCTGGACCTGCAATCGGCGGGTGTGGCCGGCCCGCGCATGGCAAAGGAGTTTTCGCTCACCGTCGCACAGATGGGCTGGGCGTTCAGCGCGGGCGCGCTTGGCCTGCTGCCGGGCGCCGCGCTCGGCGGTCGGTTGGCCGACCGGTTCGGCCGCAAGCGCGTGCTGATGTGGTCGGTCGCGATGTTCGGCCTGTTCTCGCTTGCGACGACGCAGGTCTGGAGCTTCGAGAGCCTGCTCATTGCGCGATTGATGACGGGCTGCGGGCTCGGCGCCGCGATGCCGAACCTGATTGCGCTGTGCTCGGAAGCGGCGGGCCCGCGGCAGCGCGGCACGGCGGTCGGCGCGATGTACTGCGGGATGCCGTTCGGCGCGGCGATCGCCGCGGTGATCGGCATCGCGAGCGCAGGCGATGCCAATTGGCGTCACGTGTTTTACGTCGGCGGATTCGGTCCGCTCGTCATGGTGCCGCTGCTCTGGATGTTACTGCACGAGTCACGGCAGTTCGAGGTGAGCCGATCGGCCGTGACTGGCCATGTCGCCGGCCTACCCGGCGTGAGTGACGCGCTGTGGCGACACGGCCGCGCGCGTACGACCATCGCGCTGTGGATCAGCTATCTCGGCACGCTGGTCGTGCTGTATTTCCTGATGAACTGGCTGCCGTCGATGGTGCTGTCGCGCGGACTGACGCGCGTGCAGGCCAACGTCGTGCTGATGATGTTCAACATCGGCGGTGGTATCGGGGCCGTCGCGATCGCGACGCTGATGGACCGCTTCGGACGGCGCGGCACGGTGATCGGCATGTATGTCGGCGTTGCTGTTGCACTGACCACGCTGGCGAGCGCGGGTGGCGCGACGTCGATGGCGATGGGCGGTTTGCTGTGCGGGTTGTTCCTCGTCGGCGGCCAGTCTGTGCTGTATGCGCTGGCCGGCCAGGCGTATCCGACCGAAGTGCGTGGCACGGGCGTGGGTGCGGCCGTCGCCGTGGGGCGGCTCGGTTCGATTTTGGGGCCGTTGGTGGCAGGGCAGTTGTTCGCGCTCGGTCAGAGCCCGTCGATGCTGGTGTCGGCGAGCATCCCGTTGATCGTGATCGCCGCGGTGGCGGCGTTGACGGTGGTGGGAGCGTTTGCGCGGCAGCGCACGAGCGAGCCGCAGCGTGTGTAGCGATTCGGGCGGACCACGCGTGCGTGGCTCGCGATCGACATCATTCATTTTTACGGAAAGGACATCATCATGACTGCCACTACTTCATCGATCACGGAAGCGTCGACGAGCCGGTTTGCGCGCGTGAAGGACGGTGAGCTCGAACTGCAGATCCATTACAACGACACGGGCGCCGGAGCGACGGGCGACACGGTCGTGATGCTGCACGGCTCGGGGCCCGGCGCGAGCGGCTGGGCGAACTTCAACCGCAACGTCGAACCGCTGGTCGCGGCAGGCTATCGCGTGATCCTGATGGACTGCCCGGGCTGGAGCAAGAGCGATCCGATCGTCTGCACGTCCTCGCGTTCCGAACTGAACGGCCGCGTGCTGAAGGGGCTGCTCGACGTGCTCGATATCGAGCATGTGCATATTCTCGGCAACTCGATGGGCGGGCATAGCGCGGTCGCGTTCGCGCTTGGCAATCCCGGGCGCGTGGGCAAACTCGTGCTGATGGGCGGCGGCACCGGCGGCCCGAGCAATTTCGCGCCGATGCCGACCGAAGGCATCAAGCTGTTGCAGGGGCTGTATCGGGACCCGACGATCGAGAACCTGAAACGGATGATGAACGTGTTCGTCTATGACCCGAGCGCGCTGACAGACGAGCTGATGCAGGCACGCCTCGACAACATGCTCGCGCGGCGCGATCACCTCGAAAACTTCGTGAAGAGCCTCGCGGCCAATCCGAAGCAGTTCACCGACTACGGCCCGCGGTTGGGCGAGATCGCGGCGCCGACGCTCGTGATCTGGGGGCGCGACGATCGGTTCGTGCCGATGGATACCGGCTTGCGGCTGATCGCCGGAATGCAGAACGCTCAACTGCATGTGTTCAACCGGTGCGGGCACTGGGCGCAGTGGGAGCATGCGGATGCATTCAACCGGATGGTGGTCGACTTTCTGCAGAATTGAGTGCCGCGATGCGGGTGTTGCCTGCGAAAGGCCTTTCACCGATTTAGGGCTTGCGCGTCGGCCGGATCGTCGCGCTGGCCTGGATTCGAATCGCAACGATCGTTTCCGGCCGCTTCCGCGGCGGGCCCGCCTCGTGGACTGCGTGGCCAGGTTCAACGGGATCATGCTGGATCGCCTTTCACGCGGCCGCCCATGATCCTGCGCGGCCGCGCACGGTCCGGCCACTTCGAATGCAGTGGGCGCGATCTTTGTCCGCCAGGGCTCCGTGTTCAGTCGTTGCGCCTGAAAGTTGCGCGGCGCATCAGGTCCACCAGGGCGCCGAGTTCCCGCGAATGCGGCTCCGCGCGCGTGACCATCAGCAGATCGATGTGGGGAGCTGGACTGGCGAGCGTGCGGCAGCACATCGATTCGCCAACCAGCGCCTCGACATACGCCGGCAGTAGGGCTACGCCGAGCCCCATCCCGACGAGGTTCAGGTTCAGCAGGATGTTCGTCGCGACCTGCACGACATCCGGGTGGATCCCGTTGTCGGTGAAGTACCGGTCTACGATGTCGTACAGCTGCCCCGCGTAGGCCGGGTTGGTCTGGATGAACGACTGGCCGTCGAGCATTGCGGGTTCGATGTTCGCATGCGCGGCGAGCGGGTGATCGGACCGCATCAGCACGATGAGCGGTTCGGTGAGCACCACTTCCGCATGCAGGTTCGGCGCTTGCACGGGTCTACGCATGAACGCGATGTCGATGTCACCGCGCAGCAGCGCGTCCTCCTGTTCCATCGTCGGCATGCTCCGCAGTTCGACGTGCACGCCGGGACACTGCATCCGCAGCTTTGGCAGGATCGCCGGAAAGATGGCCACCTCCGCTGCTGGCACAAATCCGATTCTCACAGTCAGTGCCTGTCGCCGGCCTGTTTGACGAGCCCGTTCGACAGCGCGATCCGCCTGCGCGAGCACGAGCCGCGCTTCCGCAAGGAACACGTGGCCCGCTTCGGTGAGCTCGACCTTACGCTTCGAGCGCTCGAGCAATTGCGTGCCGACCTCGTCCTCGAGATCGCGAATCTGTTGGCTCAGCGACGGCTGTGCCGTGTGCAGCCGTTGCGCGGCGCGCGTGAAGTTCAGCTCATCGGCGACCGCAACAAAATAACGTAGGTGTCGGAGTTCCATTCGGCTGTCATCGCCAAAACGTCTAACGGCAAACAAACAAACTATTTCACAACGAATGCACGGACGGCGATCATCGTCGCGTGCCTGTCCGTATGGAACGGATGGTGCCACGGAGGAGACGCAAATGACAGAGAAGCTTGACATCGACGCACTCGTCGACGCACGCAACGGCCGCGTGACGTCGTCGATCTATACCGATCCGGCGATCTATGCGCTGGAGCTAGAACGCATCTTCGGCCGTTGCTGGCTGTTCCTCGCGCATGTGAGCCAGATTCCGAGGGCCGGTGATTTCTTCAACACGTACATGGGCGAGGATCCCGTCGTCGTCGTGCGGCAGAAGGACGGCTCGGTGAAGGCATTCCTGAACCAGTGCCGGCATCGCTCGATGCGGGTGAGCTTCGCCGACTCCGGCAATGCGCGCTCATTTACGTGCCCGTATCACGGCTGGTCGTACGGCACGGATGGCACGCTGATCGACGTGCCGCTCGAGGCGCGCGCGTTTCCGCACGGGCTGTGCAAGCAGCATCTCGGGCTGCAGGAAGTCACGCGTGTTGCAATCTACAAGGGGCTGATTTTCGGCAACTGGGACCCCGATGCGCCAGATCTCGACGCCTATATGGGCGACATCGCGTGGTATCTCGATAGCGTGCTGGACCGCCGAGAAGGGGGCACCGAGATCGTCGGCGGCGTGCACAAGTGGGTGATCGACTGCAACTGGAAATTCCCGGCCGAGCAGTTCGCGAGCGACCAGTATCACGCGCTGTACTCGCATGCGTCGGCGATCGAGGTGCTCGGCGCGAAGGCCGGTGCCAGCGACAAGGCTCTCGGTGCGGGGCAGACCGCGCGGCCCGTGTGGGAGACTGCAAAGGACGCGCTGCAGTATGGTCAGGCCGGCCACGGCAGCGGCTTCTTCTTCACCGAGGAGCCGGACGCGAATGTGTGGGTGGACGGCGAAGTGTCCCAGTACTTCCGCGATACGTATGAAGAAGCAAAGGCGCGTCTGGGGGAAGTGCGCGCGCGCCGTCTCGCGGGCCACAACAACCTGTTCCCGACGATGTCCTGGCTGAATGGCACCGCGACGTTGCGTGTGTGGCATCCGCGCGGCCCGAATCAGGTCGAGGTGTGGGCGTTCTGCATCGCGGACAAGGATGCGTCGGACGAAGTGAAGTCGGCGTTCGAGCGCAGCGCGACACGCGCGTTCGGCCCGGCCGGCTTCCTTGAGCAGGACGATTCGGAGAACTGGGTCGAGGTGCAGAAAGTGCTGCGCGGCAGCCGCGCGCGCAAGACGCAGCTCTGCGTCGAAATGGGCCTGGGCGGCGAGCGTGTACGCGCAGACGGCATTCCGGGCATCACCAACTACATCTTCTCGGAAACGGCGGCGCGCGGGATGTACCGCCGTTGGGCCGACCTGTTGCTGTCGGACAGTTGGGACGAAGTCGAGCGCCGGACGCGCGACTATGAACGGGAGTTGCTGAAATGAACGACGCCGTCACGATCGAACGGGTGCCGGTGACACCGGCGCTGCATCACGCCATCACGCAGTTCTTGTATCGCGAGGCCGACTGCCTCGATACATGGCGCTTTCGCGACTGGCTCGCGCTGCTGAGCCACGATGTGCAGTACACGATGCGCACGACCGTCAACGCCCAGACGCGCGATCGCCGCAAGGGCGTGCAGCCGCCCACCACCTGGATCTTCAACGACACGAAGGCGCAGCTGGAGCGCCGCATCGCACGGCTCGAGACGGGCATGGCGTGGGCTGAGGAGCCGCCTTCGCGCACGCGGCATCTGCTCGCGAACGTTCGGGTCGAGCCGGCCGACGCCCACGGAGAATACGACGTGTACGTCAACTATCTGCTGTATCGCTCGCAGAAGGAGCGCGACGAGACGTTCTATGTCGGGGCACGCCGCGACCGCGTGCGTCGTGCGGACGACGTCGGTGGCTGGCACATATGCCGTCGCGAGATCGTTCTCGACCAGGCGGTGCTGTCTTCCCATAACCTCAGTGTGCTCTTTTGATCATGGCTCGAATTCTCGTAGGACCCATCGAAGCGCTCGCCGACGGCGACGCGACGCGCGTAAGCGGTGCACACGGCGCAATCGCGGTGTTTCGCGTGCAGGGTGCGTATTACGCGCTGTCCGATCGCTGCACGCACGGCAACGCGTCCATGTCAGACGGCTATGTCGAAGACGACGCGACAGTCGAATGCCCACTGCATGCCGCGCGCTTTTGCCTGAAGACCGGCGCGGCGCTGTGCCAGCCTGCGACCGACGCGCTGCGTACGTTCCCGATCGTCGTCGACGCAGGTGTGTTGTACGTCGACGAGCCGGAGCTCGCATGAGCTGGCTCGATGGAGAAGTCGCGCTGATCACCGGGGGTGGGTCGGGCCTCGGGCTTGCGCTCGTCGAGCGGTTTCTCGCTGAAGGAGCGCGCGTCGGCGTGCTGGAACGTTTGGCGGACAAGGTCGACGCATTGCACGCGCGCTTCGGTGCGGACATTGAGATCGTGCACGGAGACGTGCGTGTGTATGACGACAACCGTCGCGCGGTCGACGCGACCGTCGCGCGTTTCGGCAAGCTCGATACGTTCATCGGCAACGCCGCGCTGTGGGATCACGGTGCCAGCCTGCTAGGCTTGTCGCCGGAGCGGCTCGATAGCGGATTCGACGAACTGTTCGCGGTCAACGTGAAAGGGTACCTGCTCGGTGCGAAGGCGGCTGCCGGCGCGCTGGTTGCATCGCACGGCAGCATGATCTTCACGCTGTCGAACGCGGCGTTCTATCCGGGTGGCGGCGGTCCGTTGTACACGGCGAGCAAGCACGCGGCGGTCGGTCTGATTCGCGAGCTGGCATACGAGCTTGCGCCGCACGTGCGCGTGAACGGCGTGGGGCCGTGCGGGATGGCGAGCGACCTGCGCGGACCCGACGCACTGGGACAGTCGCAGCAGCGCATCATGGATACGCGGACCCCAGAGGCGATCACCAGTATCCTGCCGCTGCAGTTCTTTCCGGCGCCTGCGGATTTCACCGGACCGTTCGTGCTGCTTGCATCGCGTGCGAACAATCGCACGCTATCCGGCGTGATGATCCAGGCCGACGCGGGGCTCGGCATTCGCGGGATCCGCCATGTCGCAGGGGGCCTCCATGTCTCACATACATGAAGCGGGTGGTGCGGTCAGGGGCGGCGCCTGCGTGATCGTGGGCGCCGGGCAGGCGGGCGCGACTGCGGCAGCCGAGTTGCGGCGGCGCGGCTTCGACGGGCCCGTCGTGCTGATCGGCGATGAACCGCATCTGCCGTACGAGCGACCACCGTTGTCGAAAGAGATGTTGCTGAAACCGGACGGCGCGCGCATTGCGCTTCATCCGGAGACGTTCTACGCTGAACAGCGGATCGAGCTGAGGCTCGGCACGCGCGTCACGGCGATCGATCCGGCGCAACGCACGCTGACGTTCGCCGATGGGACGTCGCTCGGGTTTGGCAAGTTGCTGCTGGCGACGGGTGCACGGGTCAGGAGGCTGCCGATGCTCGACCGGCTGGGTCCTGGTGTGCATACCTTGCGTACGCTTGACGACGCGAAAGCACTGCGTCGAGCGCTTCACGGCGGCATGCGGCTGTTGATCGTCGGCGGCGGCGTGATCGGGATGGAGCTCGCGTCGAGCGCGATCGAGCTTGGCGCGCGGGTGACGGTGATCGAGCAGGCGCCCGACGTGATGGTGCGTTGCGCGCCGCTGCCGGTGCGTTCACATCTGCTCGCGCTGCATCGTGCACGGGGCGTCGATGTGCGGACCGGCGTGAGGCTGCTCGACGCGGCGCGCGACGCCAATGGGTTCGTGTTGACGCTTGAAGATGGCACCGCCGTACGCGGCGATGCCGTTGTCTACGGGATCGGCGTCGAACCGGACGATGCGCTCGCGCGGGACGCCGGCCTGCGCACGGACGGCGCGATTCTCGTCGACCCCGCCTGCCGGACGTCGCATCCAGACATATTCGCAGCCGGCGACAACACAGCCGAAGTCGACCCCCGCGGCGGCCCGCATCTGCGTCAGGAAAGCTGGGACAACGCAAATCGACAGGCCGCGCGTGCGACCTCGGCGATGCTCGGTGAGCCGGACGACTCACCGTACGTGCGGTGGTTCTGGACCGATCAGTGCGGCGTGAACGTGCAGTTTGCTGGCGACATGACAGCGTCCGAATGGATCGAGCGAGGCGATCTCTCCAGATCCACCTGCGTATTGGTTGGGTTGCGCGACGGCGTGGTGACGGCGGGTGTGACGCTCAATCGTGGGCGCGACATGCGCTGCGTACGTACTCTGATCGAGCGACGCGCCGTGCTCCCGGCGGACGTCCTCGGCGATTGTGCGCATGATCTCCGCGCGCTAGCGAATAATGCGTGAAGTAGAACGCGCCCCCGGGCCGGTAGCCCAGCGGCAGTGGCGGCATTTGCCGCGCAGCTTACAGCAAGGTGCGCTCGCTTGCTTGACCTGCGCGACAAGCGGGATCCCGCAGTGAGGCGCGAAGTCAGGAAAGCGAGCTATAGCCTCTTGAATGTGGTCACGTATCTCAACAGTGACGTCGATTCGCTGTGAAGAAAGATGTGCTGCACGGCCTCTTACACAGATGATCTTCTGTTACTGCAAAGTCGTGTTCCCGTAGCCAGTGTGCGAGGTCGACCGATATTATCGGACGTGACCTTTGCGTAGCCTTCTTCGGTCCAGTTTGGAGGGT
>NZ_JAGIXF010000062.1:0-42259 GCF_021483755.1 Burkholderia sp. WTPI3
GAACTGGAATCGCGCACTCGACCACGAGTCCCGCTGCGAATGGGGGCACGCGATCGCGCGCTGGCAACGCGCGCGCGGCCGCGGACTCGACGACGACGCGATCGCACTCCAGCTCGCGTCGTGCTACGGCTTCTCCGGCGAGCCGGATGCCGGGCTCGCGGCGCTCGAACGCTTCGGCGATCCGGCCGCGCTGCCCGACGCGCAGCGCGGGCACGTCGAGCTTGCGCGCTCGGCACTGCTGCTGCGCGCCGGCCGGCGCGCCGAGGCCGGGCGCGCGACCATCGCCAGCGAGAACGTGCTGACAGCCGCGCAATTCGGACTGCCCACGGAGCGCCTCTACGAGGGCCAGTCGCTGCACGGCAAACGGCTGCTCGTGATCAGCTACGGCGGCGCCGGCGACCAGTTCCAGTACGCGCGCTACCTGCATGCGCTGGAAGCGCTCGGCTGCGCGGCGGTGACCGTCGTCGTGCCCGATGCGCTGACGAGCCTGATGCGTCACACGTTCCCGCGCATCGAATTCGTCGGCGCCCACGGCGCGTGGGTCGACACCTCGCAGATCGCTTACGATTACTGGTGCTCGTTCCTGGTGCTGGCCGCGCAGTTCGGCTACGCGCCGACGCCGGACGGCGCACCGGCCGTGTATCTGTCGTGTCCGCCCGCGCAGGCGGCCGCGTGGCGCGAACGCGTCGCGCGCGACGGCAGCGCGCCCGGCACGCGCCGCATCGGCCTGAACTGGCGCGGTCAAAACGAAAGCGACACGCGCTTCCGGCGCGCGGCCAGCCTGCGCGACCTCGCGCCGTTGGCGCGGCTGCACGGCCATGCCGCGTACTGCCTCAACCGTGACGTGTCCGCGCAATCCGAGTCGCCGGATCTGCCGGTCACGTTCCCGCATCATACGATCGGCGACTTCAGCGATCTGGCGGCGCTGATGCTCGCGATGGACGTCGTGGTCACCACCTGCACCGCGCACATCCACCTGGCCGGTGCGCTGGGCGTGCCGGCCGTGCTGCTGCTCAGCCCGAAAGCCGATGCGCGCTGGGAAACCGGCTCGCGCACGGCGCTCTACCCGGGCATCCGGATCGTGCGCGCCGCGCACGCGGGGCGATGGGACGATGCGGTCGACCGCACGTTGGCGCTCGTGCTCGGCGGTTTCGGAAAAGATTGATAACCGGCCTGCCGGACGTGGCAAGCCGGTTGTCGACGTGAGTCGAGCGTCAAGCGAGCAGCAGCGCGCTAGGCCGGCACCTTGTCGCCGCGCTGCGCGGCGAACGCAAGGCCATGCCGGCGGCCGACTCGCGCAAGCGCCGCGAAACAGCGGTTCGCCTGGCGGCTGACGCGGCCGGCGTGGCGCGCCATGCTGCCGGACACGCCGCGCGCGATCGCCGAGTCGTCGCCGCACGCGCCCGCGATCACGCCGCCGTAATAGTGCCGCGCCGCGAGTTCGCGGCTCTCGGCGTCGAGCGGCTTCATCCGCTGAATACGGTGGGCAACGACGTTCAGGCCATCGATAAACGGCGCGACGTCGAGCGGCGCATCGGCCGCGTCCGCACCGAGTTGCCGCAGCATGTCGGCAAGCTCGGCGATCGCGACGAGCGCGCGCCCGTCGGCCGCCTGCGTGCCCGTCCCAAGCCCGGCCTTCATGTGCGACATGTTCGCCCCTTCGCGATCCAGGATTGCCCGATACCTACGCGCCGCGACGTCATGCGGCAGCCGGCGAGCGCCACGAAAACCGGATGCCCTGCGCCCACGCGACGCCGGAATCCAGGATGATCTGCCGGTCGACCTCGTTCTCCACGCCTTCGACGACGACGTGCCGTGCGCTTTCGTGCGCAAACGCGATCAGCCGGCGAAACTGATAGCGCCCGATCGCGTTGCGCTTGATCAGCGAGAGCACCGACCGGTCGAGCTTCACGATATCGGGATTGCCGATCACCAGACTGTTGAGCGCGCTGAAACCGACGCCGAAGTCGTCGATGGCAACGCGGCATCCGGCCTGCCGGAACCGATTCACGAACGCGCGGCCCGCGACGGGGTTCAGCGGCCCCGTCTCGGTGATTTCGACGACCAGCCGTGCCGCGGCCGACGGCTCGCGCTCGAGCCGCCTGATGATGGCCATCCACGCGTCGTCGACAACCGCGCTCGGCGCCGCAATATTGCAGCCGTACACGGCTTTCGGATCGGCGCGCAACTCGTCGATCGTCCGGTTGACCACGAGCCGGTCGAACCAGCGCATCAATCCAAGCGATTCGAGACGTGGCAGAAATGCGAGCGGCGGCAGCGTGTCGCGCCCTCCCCACCGCAATCGCGCGAGGCATTCGTGATACAGCACGCCGCCCGACAGATCGGCCCGGCATACCGGCTCGCGCGCGAATCCGAGCCGGCTTTCGACGAAACTGCGTACCGACGCGAGGTCGGGGTGATCGTCAGCGGCACCGAATACGAGATCGATCTCGTCCCGATACGCTTCCCTGTTCGCCTCAAGGCGAGGTTCGACCGTACTCATCCGGCGCTCCGGCAAATGTCGGGCCGCCGATGACGGCCCGCGCTCAAGATACATGTGGAGCAAGCCGACAACGACATGCTCCACCGCCTACCCGGCCCATCCTCTTATTTCGATCTTTTCCGGGAGCGTACTTTTCATTTCGGCGCGCCGTCAAATCCGATATTGTCAACGATATTCAAACAGGGAAAATACACCACAGCGACACCCTGCCGACAGTGCGACAGGTTACACAAAACTGTCGGGGAAATTTCAGTCGATTCAGTTTATTAACCGGCGCCAGACGCCTTCAGCGGATTATTTATTCTCGACACGAGTTTCAAAGATCGGATGTTTGTCATTTGATGTGACGAATAGCCGTCGATGAAGCCGCCCCGTCAATCAGCGTCGATCCCGCCCGGCATGGCCTTCCGGCCGCATCGCCGATCGCGATTCGGTCACCGCGGAATTCAATTTCGCCGTTTCAAACGATATTACGAAGATCCAAAGCGGAATCGATCTTAATTCCGTCGACAATAGCGATCCGAATTATATGACAGCTCGCCTCTGTAAGATATTTAACAATCTTTTCGACTTGTTAACCTATAAAATTATTTTCGACGGACTTCCCTCGGAGCCGTCAAATTCGTGCCTTCAAAAACCGTCGAATCTCCCCGGTTCGACGGTTTCTTTTTTAACGGCATCGTTTCTTCAGACTTTAACCCCGGAACACTCCGAATGACGGCACGCGCAGCCGCGGCAAGTCGCGCAGATCGCGAACGAATGCGGACCCCGGCTCGCCTCCGGCGAGGCTATGCGGCCGTCGCGCCGGTCAGGTTGGCGAGCAGCGCATCGTATTCGGCGACCAGCGCCGGGTTCGCCGACGTATAGCGGGCGAGGATGTCGCGCTGGCGCCGCGTATAGCCTTCCCAGTCATCGTCGTGCGTGTGCAGCGCATGCAGCAGCGCATCGGCGCCCTTCTGCACGTCGTTGTCGGGATAGTAGTAGCCGAGCTCGGGCGCGAGACTCGCGTTGTGCACGAGCGGATAGCCCTGCCAGCACACGTCGAAATAGAAGTAGTTCAGCGGGTTCGACCATTGATGCGACACGACGATGTCGGTCAGGTCGGCCAGGAACAGCGGCGTGTCGAAGCGCCCGACGAAACTCGCCTTGCCCGCGCGCACGATGTCCAGGTAGTTCATCAGCATCACGAACTCGGGGCTGTCGTGCGCGAGGCGATCGGCGTTGGTCACGTGCGTGAAGCAGATCGAATCGGGGTCGCGGCGATACGCTTCGTCGATGATCAGCATCGGATACACGCAGAACTTCACGACGTTGTGGTTCGGCTCCATCACCGTGAGCCGCTTGCCCGGCTCGCTGCGCGGCCGGTATTCGCCGTGCTCGGGAAGCGACTGCGCCCGCGCGCTCAGGAACATCGGATCCCACACGAACGGCACGACGCGCCCGGGGCAGCGGCGCAGCGACTGCAGGAACGGCAGCGACGATGGCGCGATCTGCGGAATCGCCCACACCTCGTCGTAGCCGCGGTTGATGAACAGCGAATCCCACAGCCGGCGGCCGAACAGCATCGACTCCATCGCGTTGATGTACTCGACACCGCAGCAATAGCTGACGATCTTCGCGCCGCGCGCCTTCAGGTAAGCCGTCTGCTCGCCGTCGATCTGCCCGCCGAGTTCGATCACGACGTCGAGCGCGTCCTTCATGTCGGCGAACGCGCGCGTGTCGTACACGCTGCGATCCCAAGGCAGTGCATCGGTGAGCGGCACGTCGGTCGTGTTGACCAGCGTCACGCGGTAGCGGTGCGGCGACGCCATCAGCAGCTTCGCGAGAAACAGCGCGTTCTGCTTGATGCCGTTGATCCACAGGCTTTCGTCGGGGGTGCGCAGTCCGATGGTGATGCCGATGCGCAGGCCGTTCAGGGCAGGAGACGTCATCGTTGGCGGGATGGGAGGTTGGATGAGGCTGGAATCCACGCAGTGTAGCGTGCGAAGCGCCGCCCGCGTCAAGCGGCGGCAAATGCCGGCGGCAGCCCGGCATTCTAGCGGAGCGCCAGTCGCACAGTGTCAGGAATGGTCAGCACCTGGCCGGTTCGCCGCGCGAGCGGCTAATGGGCATGACGAAGGGATGGCGTGCCGATGAGGGCGCACGGTAACGAGTGACGGGTGCCAGCCCGACGCACCGCCGCCCCTCGACATCGCCCGCGCGTGCGCCAGCCGCCATCGGCCGGCCGGCGCACGCCGGTTGCCGTCAGATCGCGGTGATCGTCGGCGCGACGGCGGCTGGGTCGGTGATGCTGGCCTTGCCGGTTTCGACGTGCCCCGCGATGCGGCGTACCCAGCCCGCATTGCCCGCCACCGCGAACTGCAAGTCGTACCAGCGGCTGCTGCACGACAGGTCCCAGTGCGCCTCGACGCGCTGTCCCGCCGGAATCGTCAGCGTGCGCGGCGCCCCGCCGTACGCGACATCGGTCGCCGTGACCGTGAGCGCGCTGGCGCCGGCATTCGCGATCGTCACGTACACGTCGCCGTTGGCGACGTCATAGCACGGCGTGATTTCCGGCTTCGCGCCGGCGTCCGCCGCGGCCGAGCCCGCGAAGCGCCGGAAATAGCCGTTCGGGCCCCACACGCTCACGAGATAGTTGCCGCTTGCGTCGAGTGCCCACGTATCGGTCAGTTGCTTGCCCGCTTCGACCGTATAGCGGCGCGGCATCGCGGCCGGATCGCCCGTATAGACCCAGAAGTGCGCGCCTTGAGTGCCGGTATTCGCAAACGTCAGCGCATAGCCTTGCGCCTGGAGTTGCCCGGTGACGTGCAACTCGTACGGCAGCGCGCGAGCCGGCCGCGTGCCCGACTCCTGCGCCGTCACGACCTGCTGCGCGGTACTGGCCGGCGCCGTCTGCGACGACGCACGCGAACATTGCAGGTCGGCCTGCGCGACATACGACTGCGTGCTCGGCAAGCTCGGCAACGTGGCATCCGGTTTCGAGAAGTCCAGCGCCGACGTCAGGTCGCCGCAGATCGCGCGGCGCCACGGCGAGATGTTCGTCTCCATCACGCCGAAGCGCTGCTCGATGAATTGCAGCACCGACGTGTGATCGAAGACCTGCGAGCAGACGAAGCCGCCCTTCGACCACGGCGACACGACGAACATCGGCACGCGCGGGCCGAGGCCGTACGGCAGGTTGTCGGCCGTATACGTGCCGGTTTGCGTCGACGTCACGTGGTCGTGCCGCTCGAGCGACACGTCCACGGTGCTCATGCCGGAGCCGGGCAACGTCGGCGCCGACGGCGGCACGACGTGATCGAAGAAGCCGTCGTTCTCGTCGTACATGACGAGCAGGACGGTCTTGCTCCACACCTCGGGATTGGACGTCAGCGCATCGAGGATCGTCGACAAATAGTAGGCGCCGTACAACGGCGTGAACTTCGGATGCTCGGAATACGCGGCGGGCGGCAGCAGCCACGACACCTGCGGCAGCGCGTTCGCCTGCACGTCGGCCTTCAGTTGCGTGATCGGTCGCGTGCTCATCCCGCGCGTCTGCAGCGACGAACCGGCCGGCGCGTTCACGAAGTTGTTGAAGCACGCCAGCATGTTCGTGCCGTAGTTGCCGGTGAAATTGTCGAACCCGGTACCCTGCTGGTAGATCTGCCACGAGATACCGGCCTTCTCCAGCCGCTCCGGGTAGGTCGTCCAGCTGAAGGGCGGCAACTGGATCTTGTCGAACTGGTTGTCGATGTAGTCGGTGTTGTCGAGCAGCGGGCCGCCGCCCGTGCCGAGCGGGTCGACCATGCCCGTCATCAGGTACATCCGGTTCGGATGCGTGTTGCCGGGAATCGAGCAGAAATAGTTGTCGCACACGGTGAACGCATCCGCGAGCGCGTAATGGAACGGGATATCGTCGCGGATGTGGTACCCCATCGTCATGTTCGACTTCTGCACCGCCCATTGATCCGCCCGGCCGTTGTCGATCGCGCCGTGCGTCGTCGCCCACGTATGCGGCAGGCCGCCGATGCACTGTGCGTTGACGCCCGGGTCGGTCGTGTCGTAGCGGAACGGCGCGATCACGCTCGCCTGGTCTTCCTGTCGCGGCTGGAACCAGACCGGCTTGCCGTTCGGCAGCGTGACCGGGAAGCGGTCGTTATAGCCGCGCACGCCGCTCAGGTGACCGAGGTAATGGTCGAACGAGCGATTTTCCTGCATGAACACGACGATGTGCTCGACATCCTGGATCGTGCCCGTCACGGTATTCGGCTCGATCGCAAGCGCCTTGCGGATCGACTCGGGAAGCAGCGCGGTGGCGGCGGTCGCACCGGCGAGGCCAGCGGAGAACTTCAGAAAATCGCGTCGCGAATGGATAGCCATGCTGATTGCTCGTGATTGGATTTCTGGTGGAATTGGCCGGTATCAGGATGCGGGCGAGGAAGCCGGGGCGGTGAAACCCGGTGGGCAGCGCATCTGCGCGGTGGCGACCGTGCCACCGCCGCACGCGGCCTTCTGCTGCGCGACAGGCGCAGGGGTTGCAGTCAGGTCGTCGTTGCAGGCGCTAAGGAGTGCGATCAGCGTGAGCAGGCCGGCGACCGCGAAGGGCCGCAGGGCCGACTTTCGCATAACGGTTCTCCGTGGATGTGATGACGTGACGCGGACGCGAAGCCGCGCCGGTCATATCGACGCCGACATGCTAAGTTTGACGTGTTACACGACAGTGTCGCGCGACAGGGATCGACGTGCATGCGGATGCACGCGCTGGCCAGCAATGAACCGGGCGATGCCTGGCCCTTTTTGAGCGGTTACATCGTCCACCGCCCGGTTTCAATCGCCGCCTCCATCATTTTGACGGTAAGCGGGTGCTCCAGTATTTTGTCCCGGGCGTCAGCACTAAATGGCGACCTGAATACCGTCATCAAGAATCGACCCAATCCCAGTTTCCGGGACGGGTAATAATAGTCAATGTCGAAATCGGCAATATCAACACCAAACGTTTCCGAAAATCTCCGCATCAACCTCAACATGGCTCTGTCGGAAATTTCAAGATCGATGCAGAGATCCGTGTCCGGGGTAATCTCGAGCTCGCCCTGCAATGGCGAATCAGCCTCATCCCGCACCATCTCTATCAGACGACCGTCCATTAAAAGCGATCCTCCTGCTTGACCAAGTCATTGTACGTGACTGTAGAGCGATACATGATGATTGATATATCGATAGCGGTAATGACCCAGCCGACCACCGGTACGGCCCGCCCGACAAAGGCGCCGAGCTCCCTGGTAAATTTGATCTTGAGCAGCAGGAGACTCTTGAATGACGTTACCGTTGGCAGAATTTTGTACTTGAGTTCATAGGGCAGCACCTTTCTCGATACCCTGGATGCGATCGAGGTTCCCTTGACCGCTCCGCCGAACTTCCCTCTGGTCGGCACGAACCTTTGACCCAACAAAATCATCGCGATCCCGACAGCATCATCGATACCCAATTCATCACAGGCCACGTCGATAACAATCAGGCAGAGAAGTTCTGGCGGGGTATGGTCGATGTGAATTCCGTATTTATATTTGTTCGCGAACTCGGTCTTTCTCTCAGCTACGTTCATTCGATCATTGCGCAGGACACTGAGCCGCACATCCCGGCGGTTACGGTAACGCAGCCATGTCGAGCATGGGCAAGAACGCGCAGTTGTAGCTTTGGTCGAGCCTGATTTTCCAGACGTCCCGGAAAGTAGCCGCCATCGCGCTTCCCCTTTCTGCACAAGAGGAAGCGGCCAGTTCATTTCAGCGAAGAAGTCCGGACGGGTCCGGTTTCGATCTTTGAACAACTGTTGCAACGGGCAAACCGGTGCAAGGCGGCGCAACAGCACATGTCGCGCTGCCGCTCACCGGCGAGGATCACTGGACGATTCAAAGATCTTGAAGACGCCACACGCAGATTATTTATTATTGTCTACGCGCAACGAGAACGACAACCACGACACCAGAATGCGGTGTCGTCCCGATGCATGCGCATCAGGCATTCGCATCCGGATGTCGTCGGGCCTTTCCTGCCTTGAAGCACGGCCCTAGTCCCGCGCGTGAGAGCCGGCAACGGCCCTCACGCGTCCGCACCGCTCAGTTCTCCGCCATCACCAGCAACTGTGCACCGTCCGCGACCTGGTCGCCGACGCCGTACAGCACTTCCGCGACGACACCCGCGCCCGGCGCGCCGATCGTGTGCTCCATCTTCATCGCTTCCATCACGATCAGCGGCGTGCCGGTCTCGACCTTCTGCCCCGGCTCGACCAGCACCGCGATGACCTTGCCGGGCATCGGCGCGGTCAGGCGCCCGCCGCCATGCTCGACATCGCCCGCGTGCGCCAGCACGTTGCGCCATTCGAGCGTCTCGGCCACGCCCTGCGTGAACACGTGGAAACTGTCGCCGTCCGCATACACGCGGCCGCTGCTGCGCACACCGTCGAGCGTCACGTCGAAGTCGAGCGGCGTCGCGCCACGCATCCACGCGAACGGCTGCGCGGCCGCGTCGCCGGCGGCAATCCGCGCGCCGCTGCCGTTGTCCTCGTAAGTCACCGTCAGGTCCGCTTCGCGATCGGGCGCATGCCAGTCGAGCGTGCGGCGATAGCCGCCGTTCAGCCGCCAGTCCGGCAGCGAACGCCACGGCGACGCACCTTCCTGCGCGGCCGCGCTCCGTTCGCGTGCGAACAATGCCGCGCAGGCCAGCGCGAGCGTCGCGCGCGGTAGCTGTTGCGGCGCGAACAGCGCATCGTGATTGCGCTCGATCAGGCCCGTGTCGAGATCGGCGATCGCGAACGGCTCGCAAGCAACGATCCGCTGCAGGAACGCGGCATTGGTGTGCAGCCCGACCACTTCGCATGCGCGCAGCGCACGCAGCATCCGGCCGAGCGCCTCCGCACGGTCCGCGCCGTGCACGATCAGCTTCGCGATCATCGGATCGTAGAACGGCGTGATCGCATCGCCTTCGCGCACGCCGCTGTCGACGCGCACCGGCGCGCCGATCGCGAACTCGACGCCGTGCGGCAGCCGCAGGTGCTTCAGCGTACCCGTCGACGGCAGGAAGCCGCGCGCCGGGTTCTCCGCATACAGACGCGCCTCGAGCGCATGACCCTGCACGCGCAGCTCTTCCTGCTTCAGCGGCAGCGGCTCGCCGGACGCGACGCGCAGTTGCCACTCGACGAGATCGAGCCCCGTGACCATCTCGGTGACCGGGTGCTCGACCTGCAGCCGCGTGTTCATCTCCATGAAGTAGAACGCTTCGCCCGTCATGATGAATTCGACGGTGCCCGCACCGACGTAATTCACCGCGCGCGCCGCCGCGACAGCCGCTTCGCCCATCGCCTGGCGCACGTCGTCGTGCAGGCCCGGCGCCGGCGCTTCCTCGAGCACCTTCTGGTGACGGCGCTGCACCGAACAGTCGCGATCGAACAGGTAGACGGTGTTGCCGTGCGTGTCGCCGAACACCTGCACTTCGACGTGACGCGGGCGCGTCAGGTATTTCTCGATCAGCACGCGGTCGTTGCCGAAGCTGCTCGCGGCCTCGCGCTGGCACGACGCGAGCGCCGCCGGAAAGTCCTCGGAGCGCTCGACCACGCGCATCCCCTTGCCGCCGCCGCCCGCGCTTGCTTTCAGCAGCACCGGGTAGCCGATCCCGTCGGCCTCGCGATGCAGGTTGCCCGCATCCTGGTCGTCGCCGTGATAGCCGGGCACGAGCGGCACCGCGGCCGCGTGCATCAGCGCCTTCGCGGCTGCCTTCGAGCCCATCGCCGCGATCGCGTCGACCGGCGGCCCGATGAACACGATGCCGGCCGCTTCGCACGCATGCGCGAAATCCTCGTTCTCCGACAGGAAGCCGTAGCCGGGGTGAATGGCCTGTGCGCCCGTGGCGCGCGCGGCCTCGATGATGCGCTCGATGCGCAGGTAGCTGTCCGCGGCCGCCGAGCCGCCGATGTGCACGGCTTCGTCGCACGCGGCGACATGCTTCGCGTTCGCGTCCGCGTCGGAATAGACGGCGACGCTCGCGATCCCGAGACGTTTGCACGTCGCGGCGACGCGGCAGGCGATTTCGCCGCGGTTGGCGATCAGAATCTTGTCGAACATGGCTTCGGTGTCGTCCGGAAAGTTATTGGCACGCCATCATTCACGCCACGAAGGCGTGCGCTTTTCGAGGAACGATGCGATCCCTTCGCGCGCTTCCGCGCCTGCGCGGGTCCGCGCGATCCAGTCGGCGGTCTGCTCGATCAGCGTCGCGTCGAGCGGGCGGCCGGCCACGTCCGCCACGAGCCGCTTGCACGCCCGCACCGCGTCGGGGCCGTTCGCGACGAGCGCCGCGGCCAGCTTCGCGACCGTTTCGTCGAGCGCCTCGGCCGGAACCGCTTCGTGAATGAAGCCGAGCGACGCGGCGCGCGTGCTGTCGAACACTTCGGCCGTCGTGAAGTAGCGGCGCGCGGCGCGCTCGCCCATCGCGCGCACGACGTACGGCGCGATCGTCGCGGGAATCAGGCCGAGCCGCGCTTCGGACAGGCAGAACTTCGCGCCGTCGACGGCGATCGCGATGTCGGCCGCAGCGACGAGGCCCACGCCGCCCGCATACGCGTCGCCATGCACGCGCGCGATCACCGGCTTGCCGCAGCGGTGGATCGCCTCGAGCATCCGCGCGAGCTTGCGCGCATCGGCACGGTTCTCGTCGTCCGAGTAACCGGCCATCTTCTTCATCCAGTTCAGGTCCGCGCCCGCGCAGAACGCCGGGCCTTCGGCCGCGAGCACGATCGCGCGCACGCCTTCGTGCGCATCGAGCCACTCGAACGCGGTGGTCAGCTCGGCGATCGCCGTCTCGTTGAACGCGTTGCGCACGTCGGGGCGTGCGAGCGTGACGGTCGCCACACGGCCGGCTTCGCTTACCTTGATCGTTTCGTATCGCATCGGTGAGTTCTCCTGGCCGTTACATGCGGAACACGCCGAAGCGCGTATCGTCGATCGGCGCGTTCATCGACGCGGCCAGGCCGAGCCCGAGCACGTCGCGGGTCTGCGCGGGGTCGATCACGCCGTCGTCCCACAGCCGCGCGCTCGCGTAGTACGGATGCCCCTGGCGCTCGTACTGGTCGCGGATCGGCTGCTTGAACGCATCCTCTTCCTCGGCCGACCACGAACCGCCCTTCGCCTCGATGCCGTCGCGACGCACCGTCGCGAGCACCGACGCGGCCTGCTCGCCGCCCATCACCGAGATCCGTGCATTCGGCCACATCCACAGGAAGCGCGGGCCGAACGCGCGGCCGCACATCCCGTAATTGCCGGCGCCGAACGAGCCGCCGATGATCACCGTGAACTTCGGCACCTTCGCGTTCGACACGGCCGTCACCATCTTCGCGCCATGACGCGCGATGCCTTCGTTCTCGTACTTGCGCCCGACCATGAAGCCCGTGATGTTCTGCAGGAAAACGAGCGGAATCTTGCGCTGGCAGCACAACTCGATGAAATGCGCGCCCTTCACGGCCGATTCGGAGAACAGGATGCCGTTGTTCGCGATGATCCCGACCGGGTGGCCCCAGATGTGCGCGAAGCCCGTGACGAGCGTCGTGCCGAAACGCGCCTTGAATTCGTCGAATTCGGAATCGTCGACGATGCGCGCGATCACCTCGCGCACGTCGAACGGCTTGCGCGTATCGACGGGAATCACGCCGTACAGGCTCTTCGCGTCATAGCGCGGCGGCTTCGGTTCGCGCAGCGCCACCGGCGACGCGATCTTCGGCGCCAGGTGATCGACGATGTTGCGGGCGATCGACAACGCATGCGGGTCGTTCTGCGCGAGATGGTCGGCCACGCCCGACAGGCGCGTGTGCACGTCGCCGCCGCCGAGATCCTCGGCGCTCACTTCCTCGCCGGTCGCGGCCTTCACGAGCGGCGGGCCGCCGAGGAAAATCGTGCCCTGGTTCTTCACGATGATCGACTCGTCGCTCATCGCCGGCACATACGCGCCGCCCGCCGTGCACGAACCCATCACGACCGCGATCTGCGCGATGCCGGCCGCCGACATCGTCGCCTGGTTGAAGAAGATGCGGCCGAAGTGGTCGCGGTCGGGGAACACGTCGTCCTGGTTCGGCAGGTTCGCGCCGCCCGAATCGACGAGGTACACGCACGGCAGCCGGTTTTCCGCGGCGATTTCCTGCGCGCGCACGTGCTTCTTCACGGTCATCGGGTAGTACGTGCCGCCTTTGACCGTCGCGTCGTTGCACACGATCATGCATTCGCGGCCCGAGATCCGGCCGATGCCGGTGATCACGCCCGCGCCCGGCGCGTCGTCGTTGTACATGCCGTTCGCCGCGAGCTGCGACAGCTCGAGGAACGGCGAGCCCGGATCGAGCAGTTGCGCGATCCGGTCGCGCGGCAGCAGCTTGCCGCGCGACAGGTGCTTGTCGCGCGCGGCCTGGCCGCCGCCTTGCGCGAGCTGTTCGATCTTCGCGCGCAGGTCGGCGACGACCGCCTCCAGCGCCGCGGCGTTCGCGCGGAATTCTTCCGAGCGCGGATTCAGTTTCGATTCGATGATCGGCATCGACGGGGCTCCGTTCGCGTGACGTGGGGCGTTACATCGTTTCCGCGAACAGCTCGCGGCCGATCAGCATCCGGCGGATCTCGCTCGTGCCGGCGCCGATCTCGTACAGCTTCGCATCGCGCCACAGGCGGCCGACCGGGTATTCGTTGATGTAGCCGTTGCCGCCGAGGATCTGGATCGCCTCACCGGCCATCCACGTCGCCTTCTCTGCCGTGTAGAGGATCACGCCCGCGCAGTCCTTGCGCACCTGGCGAATATGATCGCTGCCCGCGGAGTCGAGATGGCGGCCGACCGCGTACAGGTACGCGCGGCATGCCTGGAACGTGGTGTACATGTCGGCGACCTTGCCCTGGATCAACTGGAATTCGCCGATTGCCTGGCCGAACTGCTTGCGGTCGTGGATATACGGAACCACCGCGTCGAGACACGCGGCCATGATGCCCGTCGGGCCGCCCGACAGCACCGCGCGCTCGTAGTCGAGGCCGCTCATCAACACCTTCACGCCGCCGTTGAGCTGGCCGAGGATGTTCTCTTCCGGCACCTCGACGTCCTGGAACACGAGCTCGCCCGTGTGCGACCCGCGCATGCCGAGCTTGTCGAGCTTCTGCGCGACCGAGAAGCCCTTCATCCCCTTCTCGACGATGAACGCGGTGATGCCGCGCGCGTTCGCTTCGACGTCCGTCTTCGCATAGACGACGAGCGTGTCGCAGTCGGGGCCGTTGGTGATCCACATCTTCGTGCCGTTCAGCACGTAGCGATCGCCGCGCTTGTCCGCGCGCAGCTTCATGCTGACGACGTCGGAGCCGGCGTTCGGCTCGCTCATCGCGAGCGCGCCGATGTGTTCGCCCGACACGAGCTTCGGCAGGTATTTCTGTTTTTGCGCCTCGGTGCCGTTGCGGTGAATCTGGTTCACGCACAGGTTCGAATGCGCGCCGTACGACAGGCCGATCGACGCCGACGCGCGCGAGATCTCCTCCATCGCGACCATATGGGCGGTGTAGCCCATGTTCGCGCCGCCGTATTCCTCGGACACCGTCATCCCGAGCACGCCCAGATCGCCGAACTTCTTCCACAGATCCATCGGAAACTGGTCGGTGCGGTCGACCTCCGCCGCGCGCGGCGTGATTTCCTTCGCCGCAAACGTCGCGACAGCGTCGCGCAGCATCTCGATGTCTTCACCGAGCATGAATTGCACGCCGGGCAGGTTGATCATGTCTCCTCCGTCTCCAGAAAGTGGGTCGCATGCGCCGATTTCTGAGTTTCGCTCAAATCGGATCAATGCGTCGATTCATTAAGCTAATGCAGCGGAAATTTTGCACAGTTTCGCGCTTCGTCCGGCCTGTAGTCAATAGTTTTCTGAGTGATACTCAGATATCATGGAGACATGACAGCCGCTACCGCCGACACCATGACCGCCACCGCCAAAGCCGACCGCGCCGACTCGTCGCGCGCACCCGCCGGGCGCAAATCCCAGCAGCGCGTGCAGGACATCCTGCGCGCCGGTCGGGAAGTGTTCGCAGAAAAGGGTTACGAGCATGCGACGGCCGCAGAGATCGCGCAGCGCGTCGGTGTATCGGAGGCCACGGTGTTCAGCTACTTCCGCGGCAAGCGCGAGCTGTGCGCACGCGTGATCGCAGACTGGTATGACGAAATCATTGCCGCGTTCGAACACGGCATGCCGCTGGAGGCGTCGGTGCAGCAGCAGTTCGCGTTCGTCGTGCGCACGCACTTGCGGCTGATGCTGGTGAACGGCACGGGGCTGTGCGCGCTGGTGCTGTCGGAAGGCCGTGCGAAGCAGCATGCGCTCAGCGACGAGCTCACCGCGCTGCAGCGCCGCTACACGGCGCCGCTGATGGACGTGCTCGCGCGCGGCCAGGCGGCCGGGCAGGTGCGCCGCGACATGCCGCTGAGTCTGCTGCGCTCGATGGTGTTCGGGCCGATCGAGCACGTGCTGTGGGATGCGATCCTCGGGCACCGCAAGCTCGACACGGAAACGACGGCCGCGCAGCTGATCGACATGCTGTGGGCGGCCGTGCAGCCGCCCGCGCCGGAGCAGGCGGCGCTGGTGCGCTTCAGGAATGAAGTCGCGGAAGCGGTGCGGCGTCTGGAAGGGGAAGCGTCACGCCCGTGACGCGGGCGCGCCGCGCGCCCGCCGCCCCGCTTTTCGCCCCTGCGCCGTCGCGCGGAAAGCGGAAACGCTACGAGTCCTCGCCGACCCGCAGCGGCGCGCGGCTCTGCTCGTTGTTCAGATGCACGAACTTGCGCAACAGGCGCATCAGTTCCTCCGAATCGTCCTCGCCCATCCCGTCGAACAGGCCGGCACGCAACTCCTTCACCGACGGAATCAGGTGCGTGAGCAATTCCACGCCTGCCGGCGTCAACAGCAGCCGCCGCTGACGCCGCGGCAGCACCTCGCGCACGATCAGCCCTTTCGCTTCGAGCCGGACCGCCAGATCCGCCGTCGTCGACGTGTCGAGCGCCACCCGCTGCGCGAGCGTCACCTGGTCGAGCCCCGGACACTCGTAGAGCATCCGCAGGACCGCGTACTGCACCGGCGTCACGTCCCGGCCCAGCTTCTCGTAAAACATCGCGACAGCGATCTGGTGCGCGCGCCGGATCAGGTGCCCGGGCTCGTCGTACAGATCGAGCGGGAAGGTCGGCACGTCGGCGGGATTCGTTTTTTCCATGAATGAGCGATGACATAGGCGGCGCACGCCGGTTGCGTGCGCCAACGGCATGGCGCTGCCTCGCGCCATTTCCCGGGAAAACCAGTATACCGCCCGGCTTGCCCGCGCCAATCTCAATGAGTACACTGAATCTCATTCAGTACACGGAATGAAGAGGCGCCGCGTATCGGCGGCACCGACCTGAAGGAGACGACGAACGTGTTTCTCAAGAACGCTTGGTATGTGGCGTGCACGCCCGACGAAATCGACGGCAAGCCGCTGGGCCGCAAGATCTGCAACGAATCGATGGTGTTTTACCGCGCGGCCGACGGCCAGGTGGCCGCGCTCGAGGACTTCTGTCCGCACCGCGGCGCCCCGCTGTCGCTCGGGTTCGTGCGCGACGGCGTGCTCGTATGCGGCTATCACGGGCTCGAAATGGGCTGCAACGGCAAGACGGCGGGCATGCCGGGCCAGCGCGTCGGCGGGTTTCCGCCGATTCGCAGCTTCCCGGTGGTGGAGCGCTACGGATTCATCTGGGTATGGCCCGGCGACGCGTCCGAAGCCGATCCCGCCAAACTGCCCACGCTGGCGTGGGCCGAGGATCCGGCCTGGGCGCACGGCGGCGGCCTGTATCACATCCGCTGCGACTACCGGCTGATGATCGACAACCTGATGGACCTCACGCACGAGACTTACGTGCACGCGACGAGCATCGGCCAGAAGGAAATCGACGAAGCACCGCCGAAGACAACCAGCCACGGCGACGAAGTCGTCACGAGCCGTTTCATGGAGAACGTGATGCCGCCGCCGTTCTGGCAGATGGCGCTGCGCGGCAACGGCCTCGCCGACGACGTGCCGGTCGACCGCTGGCAGATCTGCCGCTTCACGCCGCCGAGCCACGTGATGATCGAAGTCGGCGTCGCGCATGCCGGCCATGGCGGCTACGACGCGCCGGCCGAGTTGAAGGCGTCGTCGATCGTCGTCGACTTCATCACGCCCGAGACGGACACGTCGATCTGGTACTTCTGGGGGATGGCGCGCAACTTCCGGCCCGACGATCCCGCGCTGACCGCCGAGATCCGCGAAGGCCAGGGCAAGATCTTCGCGGAGGATCTCGAGATGCTCGAGCGCCAGCAACTCAACCTCGAGAAATGGCCGGATCGCGCGCTGCTGAAGCTCAACATCGACGCCGGCGGCGTGCTGTCGCGCAAGGTGATCGACCGGCTGCTCGCCGGCGAACGCGCAGCGAGCCCGCAGCGGCCGGTGATTCCGGTCACGCCGATGAAGGAGGCGTCATGAGCGCCGCGACGTTGACGGTCAGGGTCGCCCGCAAGTGGCAGGAAGCGCGCGACATCTGCGGGTTCGAATTCGTCAGCGACGACGGTTCGCCGCTGCCGCGCTTCGACGCGGGCGCCCATATCGACGTCCATTTGCCGGGCGGCCTCGTGCGCCAGTACTCGCTGTGCAATCACCCCGAACACGCCGACCGCTATCAGATCGCGGTGCTGCGCGATGCCGACGGCCGCGGCGGCTCGCGCGCCATTCACGATGAGGTCCGGCAAGGCGATACCGTGAAGATCGGGATGCCGCGCAACCATTTCCCGCTCGCGCCGAACGCGCCGCATCACCTGCTGCTCGCCGGCGGAATCGGCATCACGCCGATTCTGTGCATGGCGGAACGGCTGTTCTCGTCCGGCATCGCGTTCGACATGCATTACTGCGCACGCTCGACCGATCGCATGGCGTTCGTCGAACGGATCAACGCCGCCGGGTTCCACGATCGCGCCCGCTTCCACGTCGACGACGGCGATCCCGCGCAACGCTTCGACCTCGCCACCGTGCTCGCCGCGGCGCCGGACGGCACGCATCTGTACGTATGCGGCCCGCGCGGCTTCATGGATGCGGTACTGGCCGAAGCCCGCGCACGCGACTGGGCCGGCGAGCGGCTGCACTACGAATTCTTCGGCGGCGCAGTCGAGTCGTCCGACACCGATCGCGCGTTCCAGGTTCGCATCGCGAGCAGCGGCCAGGTGATCGACGTGCCGGCCGCATGCACCGTCGTCGCGGCACTGGCCGCAAACGGCGTCGACGTGTTGACGTCGTGCGAGCAAGGCGTATGCGGCACGTGCATGACGCGCGTGCTGCAAGGCGAGCCCGATCATCGCGACTCGTATCTGACCGACGACGAGAAGGCAGCCGGCGACCAGTTCATGCCGTGCTGCTCGCGATCCAGAACCGACATGCTGGTACTCGACCTGTAGACGGGCCGCGCGACGCGCGGCGGCACAACACGATATTGGAGACGATCGATGGAACAACACGCCGGATCACCGATCAACAGTACTCAATTCCCGGTCGACCGATGGTGGGTCGCGGCCCTTTCATCCGAACTGACGGACGCCCCCGTCGCACGCACGTTGCTCGGCCGCCCGGTGGTGCTGTTCCGGCTGCCGTCCGGCGAAATCGGCGCACTGGAGGATCGCTGCTGCCACAAGTCGCTGCCGCTGTCGTGCGGCTCGCTCGAACCGCGCGGCCTGCGCTGCGGCTATCACGGCCTGCTGTTCAACCGTGACGGCGCCTGTGTCGAGATTCCCGGCCAGGACCGGATTCCGGCAAAGGCATGCGTGTCGTCGTACCCGGTGCGGGAGCAGGACGCCATTGTCTGGATCTGGATCGGCGCCGACCCGCACGCGCAACCCGCCTGCGCGCCGCCGCACTACGCGTTCCACGCGGATCCGCACTATCGCTTCGGCGGCGGCCGCTACCATTACGACGCGCCGTATCAGCTCATTCACGACAACCTGATGGACCTGAGCCATCTCGGCTATGTGCACCTGAAAACGATCGGCGGCAACGCGCCGCTGCACATGGGCGCGGACACCCGCGTCAGCAGCGACGGCGACACGGTGTCGCTGATCCGCCGGATGCCGGATTCCGAGCCGCCGCCAACCTACACGGCCGCATGGCCGTTCGCGGGCCGTGTCGATCGCTGGCAGGAAATCGAATTTCACGTGTCGCATATCCGGATCTGGACCGGCGCGATGGACGCCGGCACCGGCGACCTGCTCGATCCGTCGCGCGGCGGCTTCCACATGCGCGGCTTTCACGGCATCACACCCGAGACCGACGCGACGACGCACTACTTCTGGACCGTTGCGACCAATCCGAAACACGACGTCGAGCGTGTCGCGCAAACGGTCATCGAGCAGTCCGCCGCGACGTTCGACGAGGACAAGACCGTGATCGAAGCGCAATACCGGAACCAGTTGCGGTTTCCGGGAAGCCGGCAGATCGACATCCATGTGGACGCGGGCCCCAATCGCGCACGCCGCGTGATCGAGCGGCTGCTGCGTCAAACCGAACCCGCGTAAGCGTCGCACCGGCGCGCGCATCAGCGGGCAACGGCCGCGGGCGGCCTCAGGGACCGCGTCCGCCCACCCAACCCAACCACTTTCACCCGTTCAATACCGCCGGCTTCGATTCGATTCCATTTAATTAGTCATACTATTTTAATAAAGGGTCTTTGACATGAGTGCAAATATCCGCAATACGATTGACGTATCCCCGATGAGTGCGTTCCAGACGATGGCCGTGACGGCCTGTGTCGTACTGAACATGCTCGACGGCTTCGACGTGCTGGCCATCGCGTTTGCCGCGCCGCATCTGGCGGCCGAGTGGAAACTGAGCGGCAAGGAAATCGGCCTGCTGCTCAGTGCCGGCCTCGCCGGCATGGGCATCGGCTCGGTGCTGATCGCACCGCTCGCAGACCGCGTCGGCCGCCGCCGGATCATCCTGCTCTGCCTCGTCGTGATCTCGACCGGAATGCTCGCGTGCGCCGCCACGCACGACACGCTTCAGCTCGCCGTCGCACGTGCCTACACGGGGCTCGGCATCGGCGGGATGCTCGCGAGCCTGACCGTCATCAGCGGCGAATACGCATCGAACAAATGGCGCAGCGCCGCGATCGGCATGCAGTCGACCGGCTATGCGATCGGCGCCACCGCGGGCGGCGTCGTGGCCGGCTACCTGCTGTCGACGTGGGGATGGCGCAGCGTGTTTGCGTTCGGCGGCGTCCTGACCTTGCTGTCGATCCCGATGGTGCTCGCACTGCTGCCGGAATCGCTCGACTTCCTGCTCGCGAAACGCCCGGACGACGCGCTGCGGAAAATCAACCGCATCCTCGCCAGAATGAAGCGCGCACCGATCGACGTGCTGCCGGCCGCTGCCTTGTCCACCGACACCGGAGCGCCCGCGTCGAGCTGGACGGCGGTCCTGCGGCCGCCGCTCACGCGCCGCACGATCGCGCTGTGGATCGCGTTCTTTCTCGTGATGGGCAGCTTCTATTTCGTCGTGAGCTGGACGCCCAAGCTGCTGGTCCAGGCCGGGTTGTCGGCGTCGCAGGGCGTGACCGGCGGCGTGCTGCTCAATCTCGGCGGCATCGCGGGCGCGTCGCTGTTCAGCCTGCTGTCGACCCGCGTCGGCCTGCGCAACCTGCTCGGCGCCACGCTGCTGCTGGGCGGCGCACTGATGGTCGTGTTCGGCGCGAACACCGGCTCGCTCGGCATCGGGTTGACGGTCGGGGTATTTCTCGGCGCCGTCATCAACGCATGCGTGGCCGGCATGTATGCGCTGTCGCCAACGCCCTATCCCGCCGAAATCCGCACGACCGGCATCGGCCTCGCGGTCGGCATCGGCCGCCTCGGCGCGATTCTGTCGCCGATGACGGTCGGCGCGCTGCTGGACGACGGCTGGTCCGTGTCGCATCTCTATCTCGCATTCCTCGTGCCGATGGCCGGCGCGGCGATCGCCGTCGCCGTGGCCTGCGGGCCCGCCCGGGCGCTGCGCGGGCAGCGCGATCCGGCGATGTCGTAACGCACGACTGCTGCAGTTTCGCCGACACCCGTCGGCACCCTGGGTCGTCACCGGGCGACCCGATAAAAATAGATAAGTACATCTACACACTGTTTGGAGACAGCAATGAAAATGAAACTGGGCGTCGCATGCTCCACGGCGCTGACGCTGGCCCTGGCCGGCCCGGCTTGCGCGCAAAGCAGCGTCACGCTGTACGGGATCGTCGACACCGGCGTGTCCTACTACAACAATGCCGCACACGGCGGGTCGTTCACCGGGATGCCGACGCTGACCGGCGAAGTACCGTCGCGCTGGGGGCTGAGAGGCACGGAGGATCTCGGCGGCGGCTACCAGGCCTTCTTCGTGCTCGAGAACGGCTTCCAGCCCGGCACCGGCGCGCTGAACTACGGCGGACGCCTGTTCGGGCGGCAGGCAAACGTCGGCGTGAACAGTCCGTTCGGGACGCTGACCCTCGGCCGCCAGATGAACATGTCGATGATCGTGCTGACCAATGCCGACGTGATCGGCCCGTCGATTCACTCGATGGCGGATTTCGACTCGTACCTGCCGAATGCGCGCAGCGACAATGCGATCGGCTACAAGGGCACGTTCCACGGCGTAACGCTCGGCGCGACGTACAGCTTCGGGCGCGACGCGGCCGGGCCGGCAGGACCGTCGGCGACGGGCTGCGCGGGCCAGGTGGCGGGCGACATCGTCGCATGCCGCCAATACACGGCGATGATCGCGTATGACGCGAGCAATTTCGGACTTGCCGCGTCGCACGACGTGATGCGCGGCGGCGGCGGTGCACTCGCGCCGCTGAACAATCCGGCCTACACCGACACGCGCGACATCGTCGCCGGCTACGTGAAGATCGGCCCCGCGAAACTGGGCGCCGGCTGGATCCGCCGCAACCTCGCGGCGGCCGAACATCTGCAGGCCGACATCGTGTTTGCCGGCGGCACGTATTACGCGACGCCGTACCTCGCGCTCGACCTCCAGGGCGTGCGCTACCTGCAGCGCCGAGAAAGCGCCGACGGCGCCAACGCCACGTTGCTCGTGGGCCGCGCGAACTACTTCCTGTCGAAGCGGACGACCGTCTATACGTCGGTGGGCTACATGTTCAACAGCGCACTGGCCGCGAACGCGGTCGCCGCGGGCGGGACGGTCGGCACCGGGATGAATCAGCTCGGCGTGATGGCAGGCATCCAGCAGAAATTCTGAGCGCCGGCCACGGCGCTACGTCAATCGGCGAGCCGGCAATGCACGAGCTTCAGCCCCGGCAGCACCGGCGCGTCGATATAGCCTTCGTTTACGCAACTGAAGCGGAAATTCGCGGATGCCGTAAACGGCTTGATCTCGCCGCCGGGGAATTTCGGCTTCAGCCCATCCTGGTCGGCCACGTCGAAGTGCGTATCGAACTGCTCGCCGTCGGTCGTCAACGCACCGAAGTACGTGCCGCCCGGGTCGCTGCCCATCCGGATCACCGCGCCGACGAATGCGAGGCGCTTACCGTCGTATTTCGCCTTCGCGGTGCTCATGTCCTGCGTGTAGGCCTCGATCACGGTGCCGTAGTGCGCATCGATCGCAGGCTCGGCAGCCGGCGCGGCATGAACGGCCTGCTGAACGCCGGTCAGCATCGCACATGCCGCGAGCGCGGCCGCCGCAAACGGCACGGAAATCCTTTTCATGGGGTGGTCTCCCGTCAAACGTGGTGGTTGAAGTGATTGAAGGCGGCGCTGCGCCGGCTGCCCGACGCAGTGCGAAATGAACGCGCCGGCGTTGCTTCACCACCCGCGTGGTCGGCTGCGGTGCGCGGCGTCGCGCTGCACGCGACGTGACAGGTAGATGACATGGTGCGGCCCCCGGCTCTCATTGAATTTCACTGCTTCTGATTTTGGGCGCTACGGTAGCAAATGCCCGCCGGCCCGGCAATCGCGGCGCACAGTCCGGATCAGCATTATTACAATTGCAAATGATTATCATTACATATATCATGCGCACCCTGCCGCGGCGAAGCCGCTGCGGCCCGCGACCCGATTCTTAGCACTCCGTCACTCACCGATTCATGCCATCCCGTCGACCGCCCCGCCGCGCCCGGACCTCGCGTCCGTGGCGCACGAGCCTGCCTGCCCTGATCACCCTTTGCGTCGCAAGCGGCGCGCATGCGGCCGCCGACGATCGCGCGCCCGCCGACCCTGCCGCGGCAGCAGCGTCGCCCACGCCCGCATCACCGCCCACCGGGCGCGAACTGCCGGCGATCAGCGTCAGCGCGTCGGCGGCCGCGGACCCGACCGTCGGCTATCAGCCGCGCACCAGCAGCGTCGCCGGCGGCGGCGACCGGGCGATCAAGGACATTCCGCAATCGATCGCGGTGGTCAGCAGCAGCGTGATTCAGGACCAGCAGGCGCGCTCGCTCGACGACGTGCTCGGCAACATCAGCGGCGTCACGCAGACCAACACGCTCGGCGGCACGCGCGACGCGTTCATCAAGCGCGGCTTCGGTTCGAACAATGACGGGTCAGTGCTCGTCGACGGCGTGCGCACGCCGGTGTTGCACAGCTATCTGGCGACGATCGACCGCGTCGAAGTGCTGAAGGGCCCGGCTTCGCTGCTGTACGGGATGCAGGATCCGGGCGGCGTGATCAATCTCGTCACGCGCAAGCCGGAAGACGCGTTCGGCGGCTCGATCTCGGCATCGCGCACGAGCCATGGCGGCAGCAGCGCGCAGTTCGACCTGACGGGCCCGCTCGGCAAGCCGGGCCAGGTCGCGGGCGGCACGCTCGCGTTCCGGCTCACCGGCGAATACGACACGAGCCGCTACTGGCGCAGCTTCGGCCGCGAACGCGACGCGCTGATCGCGCCCGCGCTGTCGTGGCACGACGCGAACACGTCGATCGACGTCAGCTACCAGTACGTCGACTACACGACGCCGTTCGATCGCGGCACCGTGCTCGTGAACGGCCGCCCCGACGACGCACTGCGTTATCGCCGCTACGAGGAAGCGTGGGCGCAAAGCAGCGGGATCCAGGAAACGCTGCGCGCGCGCATCGAGCACCGCTTCTCCGACGCATGGCGCGTGCGCGCGACCTACGGCTGGGGCCGCGACCGCTACGATCAGTACATCACCCGGGCGACCGCGTTCAACAGCGCGACCGGCATGCTGTCGCGCTCGTCCGATGCGAACCTCGGGCGCAACGACTCCGACCAGATCGCGACGCTCGGCCTGCTCGGCAACCTGACGCTCGCGGGGATGAATCACGCGCTGTATGTGGGCGGTGAATACGAACGGCAGCGCAGCTTCCGCGGCGACACGATCCGCGGCACCGCGACGAAGGGGTTCGATCTCTACGATCCCGTCTACGGCCTGCTCGCGCCGGGCGGCACGCCGAGCACGAAGCAGAGCGATTCGCTTTCGAAAGGCCACACGTACTCGATGATCGTGCAGGACTCGGTGAAGCTCACCGACCGGCTGACCGCGGTCGCAGGGCTGCGCTGGGAAGACTGGCAGCAGGAATCGGGGATGGGCCGGCCGTTCGTGTTCGCCGACCGCTCGCACGGCAATGTGTGGCTGCCGCAGTTCGGGCTCGCGTATGCGCTCACACCGTCGCTGACCGCGTATGCGAACGTGAGCCGCTCGTTCAAGCCGAACGTTGCATCGAATGTCGCGTCGCCGCTCGCGCCGGAATTCGGCCGCGTGCTGGAAGCCGGCCTGAAGTTCAGCCTGAAGCCCGGTATCACCGGCACGCTCGCGGCTTACCAGATCGACAAGCGCAACGTCGCGGTCACGGTGGGCGATCTCACGTCGACGATCGGCACCGCGCGCTCGCGCGGGATCGAGCTCGACGTCGCCGGGCAGATCACGCGCCACCTGAGCCTGATCGGCAGCTATGCCTACACGAACGCGAACGACCGCGACAGCAACACGCCGCTCGTCAACGTCGCGCGCCACACCGGCAGCCTGTTCGCGGTGTACGACACGGCCATTGCGAACCTGCCCGGACGCTGGCGCTTCGGCGGCGGTGCGCGGCTCGTCGGCGCGCGGCCCGGCGACACCGCGAACAGCTTCACGCTGCCCGGCTACGTGACCGTCGACGCGTTCGCGGCGTACGAAACGACGATCGGCAAGTTTCCGACGCGCATCCAGCTCAACGTGAAGAACCTGCTCGACAAGACCTACTATCCGTCGAGCAACAGCAACCTGATCGTCGCGGTCGGCGAGCCGCGCCTCGTCACGCTGACGACGACGGTGTCGTTCTGACCATCCGGCACGCGGTGAAACGGCGCGGCGGATATCGCGGAACCGCCGCGCGCCGCAACGGGCCGTGCCGCCCCCCGCGATGCTATTCCGCCGTGGCGGGACAGACCCGGTAGAACACGACGCTGCACAGCAACAGCGCGCCCGCCAGGATGGTCATGCCGATCCGCAGGCCCGCGTAGCCGATGATCATCGCGCCCAGGATGCCGGACAGGCTTCCGCATGCATTGATCAGCGCGAAGCCGGCTGCCGCGGCCGGCCCTGACAGCACGCGTCCGGGCAGCGTCCAGTAGATCGGCATCAGCGACAGAATGCCTGACGTCGCGACGGTCAGCATCACCAGCGCAAGCCAGAAGTTGTCGTGCGCCACCGTCGCCACGAACAGGCCGATCGCGGCCAGCGCGACGGGCACCACGCCGTGCCGGCGCAGCCGCCCGGAGCGCTCGGCGCGCCGCGCGTTCACGTACATGCAAAGCGCGGCGACGCCGAACGGGATGGCCGTCAGCAGCCCGACGTCCAGGCTGTTCGCGACGCCGGCGTCGTGAAACAGCGTCGGCATCCAGAAAGTGAGACCGTAGAACCCGGTGTTGAACAGGATCATCACGACGATCAGCGCATAGATCTTCGGCGAGCGGAACGCATCGGCCACGCGATGCGACTTGAAGGCCGCCTCCTTCGCGACGTTCGCCTCGATGATCTGCTTCTCGCGCGGGCTCAGCCAGTCCACGTCGGCCGGCTTGTTCCGCAGCAGCATCAGGATCACGACGCCCAGCACCACCGACGGCAGCCCTTCGAGCAGGAACAGCCACTGCCAGCCGTGGATGCCGGCCACGCCGTTCATCGTCTCCATGATCGCGCCGGAGAGCGGCGCCCCGAACACGACGGCGATCGGCAACGCCATCAGGAACAGCGAGTACATGCCGCTTTGACGCCGGGCCGGCAGCCACGTGTTCGTGTAGTACATCACGCCCGGGACGAAGCCGGCCTCGCACACGCCGAGCAGGAACCGCAGCGAGTAGAACGCCGCAGCGTTCCGCGAGAAGACCATCAGGATCGACACGATGCCCCAGGTGACCATGATCCGGGCGATCCATGCCCGCGCGCCGACCCGCCGCAGGATCAGGTTGCTCGGAATTTCGAACAGCATGTAGCCCCAGAAGAACACGCTCGCGCCGAGTGCGAACGACGCATTCGTCAGGCCGAAATCGGCCGCCATCTGCAACTTCGCGAAACCGATGTTGACGCGGTCCAGATAGGACATGATGAAACCGAGGAAGAACAGCGGGACGATCCTCAGTATCACCTTCCGGTACAACGCGTCTTCGTTCCGTGCCTCGATGCCTGCATCGGGCGCAAGCGCGACATCCGCCGTCATGATCAGTTCTCCAGATTAAAACATGCGTCTACGCAGCAATGGATCCGGTCGGCACGTTCGTTCCGGCAACGGCCGGCACGCGCCGATCCGGCGTGCCGGCCGCCTTCCCGTCAGGCATGCGGCGTCGCCCGCCGCTCCGCGAGCGCGAGCACGTCGGCCCAGATGCCGTCGTCGACGACGATGCCGTCGCGCCGCTGCTCGATCCGCGTGCGCAGCGCGCTCTGCCCCGGATAGAGCACCTCCCTGCTGTCTTCCGCGAGCTCGGACGTATTCACGTAGTCCGCCACGCCGTCGGCCACGTGGTTCGTGAATGCTTCGCCGCCGAGCTTGCGCGGGTCGATCACGATGAAGACCTGCGAGCAGCCCGTACAGCTTCCCTGCTGAATCGCATCGATCCCGTTCGTCGCGAGCCCTTCGGACAGCACCGCCGCGAGCACGTCGAGCATGATCGCGAAGCCCGAGCCCTTCCAGTAGCCCATCGGCAAGATGCGCATCGACGCTTCGATCGGGCCTGGCTCGGCGGTCAGCTTCCCGTCGCTGTCGAAGCCGGCGGGAAACGGCATGTTCTTGCCCTTGAGTCGGGTGGCCTGCAGCTTTCCGTACGAGTATTGCGACATCGCCATGTCGAGCACGATATGGCCCTGCGCGCGCGGCACCGCCATCACGAACGGGTTGTTGCCGACGCGCGTGTTCTTGCCGCCCCAGCCGGGCATGCACGCTTCGGTGTTGGTCCAGCAGATCGCGATGTAGCCGCGCTCGGCCGCGTACCAGCCATAGGTGCCGCCCCGCATCCAGTGGGTCGCGTTGCGCATCGCGACGATGCCGACGCCTTGCGCGTCGGCGATCTCGATCGCGCGGTCGGTCGCGGACAGCGCGTTGAGAATGCCGGGGCCGCGATGGCCGTCGCACACCTCGATCGCACCGAATTGCTTGACCCGCTCACGCGCGCCGTCGACGTTCACCCACCCCTTGTCGAGATAGTCGACGAAGCGCGCCACGCGATTGATGCCGTGCGAATTGACGCCGTCGCAGGTCGATTCGGTATGCACCCGCGCACAGATTTCGGCGTCGCGTTCGCGCATCCCCGCGTTCACGAGCGCCGCATGGATCGCGCGCTGCATTTCCTCGAAGGCAATCCGGGTCACGATGCATGTCTCCTGATGTTGGATATCGTTGTGTCCGATCCCGCTGCTGCTCTCGAATCGGCGCGCGGGATTCGCGCCGCTCCGGCTCGCCGGCGACGAGCGATCGCATCGTTCGGCCGACGCGGCGCGACACGCGCGACACGCCCCGGCCGTCGACACGAACCGGTATCAGCCGCCCGCGAAATCGAGCAGGATCTTGCAGCTTTCCGCGGGATTGCGCTCGGCCATCTCGAACGCGCGCGCGACGTCGCGAAAGCCCACCTTGTGCGTGACGATGTGCTCGGGTTCGATCAGCCCGCGACCGATCCAGTCGATCACTTGCGGGAACATCGCGCAATTGAGCCGCGATGCGGCCAGCGTCAGTTCCTTCTTCGTCAGCTCCGCCTGCACGATCGCCGACGGCTCCGACGAAAACCCGAGCACGCCGATCCGCCCTGCCGGCGCGGCGAGCCTCACGGCTTCCTCGAGAATCGACGGATGGCAGACCGCATCGAAGATCAGCGTCGGGCCGCCGTCGACGCCACGCCGTTCCAGCGCCTCCGGCAGCGACTCGACGCTGGTGTTGATGACCTCGTCCTGCGCCGCGCCGCACTTGCGCGCGAGCTGCAGCCGCGCATCGAGCCGGTCGGTGATGAACGCGCGAATGCCGTACACGCGCTTGAGCACCTGCAGGATCGTCAGCCCGACGGTGCCGGCGCCGTAGATCAGCGCGACGTCGCCCGGCAGCACGCCGGTGCGCGATGTCGCGTTCGCGGCCACCGCGAACGGCTCGACGATCGCCGCGCAGGTATCGGCGATCGCTTCCGGAATCCGGTGCGCATTGCCGGCCGGCACGCAGGTGTACTGGCTGAAGCCGCCGTCGCGATGCACGCCGAGCACGCTCAGGTGCCGGCACACGTTGCGCCGGCCGATCGTGCACGCGTGACAATGCCCGCAACTGATCACCGGATCGACCGCGACGGTTTCGCCAAGCCGCGCGGCGTCGACACCCGCGCCGACCGACTCGATCGTGCCGACGAATTCGTGGCCGATGATGCGCGGGTACGACACGAACGGATTCTTGCCGTGAAAGATATGCAGGTCCGACCCGCAGATGCCCGCGTAGCGCACCTTCACGCGCACTTCGCCGGCGGCGGCCGCGGGCAGCGGCACCTCGCGCACACTCATGCTGTTCGGACGATCGACAACGACGCTCAACATTTCGGTTCTCTCCTTCGGATCTTCGCCGCTCACCAGTTCCACATCGAACCGTCGCGCAGCCGGGCGACCGGCAGGTACGCGCGCTCGTACGGATATTTCGCGGCCAGCGTCTCGTCGATGTCGACGCCGAGGCCCGGCACGTCGTCCATCACCAGATAGCCGTCCTCGAAGCGGTAGCTGTGCGGAAACACTTCATCGGTCAGCGGGCTGTGCGGCATCAGTTCCTGGATGCCGAAGTTCGGCGCCCACAGCCCGAAGTTCACGGCCGCGGCCATGCAGACGGGCGACAGGTCGGTCGCGCCGTGGAAACCCGTGCGCACCTGGTACATCGCCGCGTAGTCGGCAATCCGGCGCACGTGCGTGATGCCGCCCGCGTGCACGATGGTCGAGCGGATGTAGTCGATCAGCTGGTCGCGGATCAGGTCCTTGCAATCCCAGATCGAGTTGAACACCTCGCCGACCGCGAGCGGCGTCGTCGTGTGCTGGCGGATCAGCCGGAACGCGTCCTGGTTCTCCGCGGGCGTCGCATCCTCGAGCCAGAACAGCCGGTGCGGCTCGAGATCGCGGCCGAGGCGCGCGGCCTCGATCGGCGTGAGCCGGTGATGCGCGTCGTGCAGCAGGTGCGGCACATCGCCGACGGCGTCGCGCACCTTGCGGAACAGCTCCGGCGTGTGGCGCAGGTAGAGCGCGGTGTCCCACGGCTCCTCGGGCGGCAGCCCCTTCTCGGCCGGCTCGTACGCGCCGGCCGTCTTGCCGACGCCGTACACCTTGTCGAGCCCCGGCACGCCGGACTGCACGCGAATCGCGCGGTAGCCGGCCTCGATGTGCTCGCGCACCGCGTCGACCGCTTCTTCATGATCGCGCCCGTTCGCATGGCCGTAGACCATCAGGCCGTCGCGGCTCTTGCCGCCGAGCAACTGATGGACGGGCATGCCCGCCAGCTTGCCCTTGATGTCCCACAGCGCCATGTCGATCGCGGCGATCGCCGTCATCGTAACGGGTCCGCGCCGCCAGTACGCGCCGCGATACAGGTATTGCCAGATGTCTTCGATGTTGCGCGGGTCGCGGCCGACGAGGCACGGAAACACGTGGTCTTCCAGATAGGCACGCACCGCGAGCTCGCGCCCGTTGAGCGTCGCGTCGCCGAGGCCGTACACCCCTTCGTCGGTCACGATCTTCACCGTCACGAAGTTCCGGCCCGGACACGTGACGATGGTCTGCAAACGTTCGATTTTCACTGCGCTCCTCCAGCGGGCGTTTCAGTCGACAAAGTAATGCGGCGCGCGGCTTCGCACTTCCGGCAGATGCGAGCCGATCCGGTCGACGTGCATCGCGACCGACGCGCCGAGCAGCGCCATGTTGCGCGACGCGATGTGCGCAAGAATCTGCTCGTGCTCCTGCAGCGCGCGGCGCGCGTGATCCTCGACGCGATCGAGCAGCAGCCAGCGCACGCGGTCGAACTGGCGCTTCATCGGCTGCAGCATTTCCCACACGTGCGGCCGGCCCGCGAACGCGAACATTCGGCCGTGCATCGCTTCGTCGAGATCGAAGAACGCCTCGACGTCGCCGGCGGCCACGGCATCGCGTTGCGCATCGATGATCCGCGACAGCTCCGCGAGCTGCGCCGGCGTGATCTTCTGCGCGAGCTCGACGTGGTTCGCGCACTCGAGCGTGCTGCGCGCGAACCGCCCTTCCTCGAGGATCGACACAGGAATCGGCGCGACCAGCGTGCCGACCTTCCGGATGATCTGCACGAGCCGCTCGTCGGCGAGCTGCGCGAACGCCTCGCGCACCGGCGTGCGGCTGACCTTGATCGTCGTGGAGATCACCGCCTCCGACAGCGCGGTGCGCGGCGGCAGCGCGCCGCGCACGATCGCGTGGCGCAGCAGCGCATGCACCTGCTCCGTATACGACCGGCTCTCGTCCAGCGAGAACCCCTGCAACGCCGTGACGACGACGTCCTCTTCTTCCAGTGCTGCCGCTTCGCTCATGGTGGTGGCTTGATCCGACTCGATATCGATAACTACCATGGTACATAAGCAATCAGATTCGGGCGATTTAGCGTTTACACCGATAACTTCGCGGATTAACTCGAAATAACCTGCACGGACTTCACAATCTACCATGGTACAAACCCGTTCAGACCGTCATGCCATCCGCCCCCGATTTCCTGCGCACCGCGCCGCCCGGCACGCGCCGCCCCCGTTATGACCGGCACGCGGTCCGCACGGGCATCGTCCATATCGGCCTCGGCGCGTTTCATCGCGCGCACCAGGCACTCCATACGGAGACGGTGCTCGAACAGGGCGACCTGCGCTGGGGGATCGTGGGCGTCGAGCTGCGGCGGCGCCATACCGTCGACCTGCTCGCCGCGCAGGATCATCTGTACACGGTGACCGAGCGCGACGGCGACGGCGCGCGCACGCGCATCGTCGGTGCGGTGCACGGTGCGCTGTTCGCACCCGAATCGCTGCCCGCGCTGCTGGCGCTGATCGCCGATCCGGCCGTGTCGATCGTCAGCCTGACCGTGACGGAGAAGGGCTATTGCCGCCGTCCCGGCGGCGGTCTCGATCTCGACGACCCCGCGCTCAAGCAGGATCTCGCGGCGCACGACACGCCGCGCACCGCGCTCGGCGTGATCGCCGCCGGCCTGCGGCTGCGACCCGCGCATGCACCGCTGAGCATCGTCTGCTGCGACAACATGACGTCGAACGGCGACACGCTGCGCGCGCTGCTGATCGACTACGCGGAACACGTTGACGGCGCGCTCGCACGGCGCATCCGCGACGACGTCGCATTCCCGAACAGCATGGTCGACCGGATCGTGCCGGCCGCCACGCCCGATTCGCTCGACTGGGCGGAAACGCATCTCGGTGCGCGCGACGCGGCCGCGATCGTCTGCGAGCCGTTCTCGCAATGGGTAATCGAGGATCGCTTCGCCGGGCCGCGCCCGCGCTGGGAAGACGCCGGCGCGCACCTCGTCGCCGACGTGCGGCCGTACGAAACGATGAAGCTGCGGCTGCTGAACGGCTCGCATTCGGCGATCGCGTATGCCGGGCAGTTGCGCGGACGCGCGACCGTGTCCGATGCGATGGCCGATCCGGGCATCGCGGCGCTCGTCGACGGCGTGATGACGCGCGACCTGCTGGCGACCGTCGACGTGCCGCCGGGTTACGACGCGCGCGGCTATTGCGCGACGCTCGTGCAGCGCTTTCGCAATCCGATGCTCGCGCATCGCACCGAACAGATCGCGATGGACGGCACGCAGAAGGTGCCGCTGCGCTGGCTGCCCGCGCTCGGCGAAAGCGCCGCGGCCGGCATCGAGCGGCCGTATCTGGAGCGCGCGCTGGCGCTCTGGCTGCACTACGTCGCCACCGCGCGCGACGAAGCGGGCCGCGCGCTCACGATCAGCGATCCGGGCGCGGGCGCGCTCGGCGCGACGCTGTCGGCGGCCGGCGATGCCGGCGGCGCGGTCCGGGCCGCGCTCGGCAGCGCCGCGCTCGCCGGTGACGTCGCGTGGCCCGACGCGCTGATCGCCCGCGTCGGTACGCATCTGGCGACGCTGCGCACGCACGGCACCGACGCGCTGCTCGCGCCGCTGTACGCGCGCTGAACGACCGCCCGCCCGGTTCGCCGCCGCCGCGCGAACCGCGCAATGCCCTTGCCCGCCGACGTCGTTGCCGACGCGGCGGACGATCGACGAGACACGAACATGATGGCCGGCCCACCGGCACGAAGGAGACGGAGATGAAGCAGAAGTCGCAGGCGTGGTTCACGGTGTTCCTGCTGTTCATGGTGTACGGCATCAACTATCTCGACCGGGTGGCGCTGTCGATCGTCGCGCCGATCGTGCAGACCGATCTCGGCATCAATGCCGTGCAGATGGGCCTCGTGTTCAGCACGTTCTTCATCGGCTATGCGCTGTTCAACTTCATCGGCGGGCTCGCGTCCGACCGGCTCGGGCCAAAGCTCGTGTACGTGCTGTCGGTCGGGCTGTGGTCGGTGTTCTGCGGAATGACCGCGCTGACCGTCGGCTTCGTGAGCCTGCTGATCGTGCGGCTGCTGTTCGGGATGGCCGAAGGGCCGCTGTGCTCGGCCGCGAACAAGATGGTCAACAACTGGCTGCCGCGCGACGCCGCCGCAACCGCGATGGGGCTGCTCAGCGCCGGCTCGCCGCTCGGCGGCGCGATCGCCGGCCCGATCGTCGGTCTGCTGGCGGCACAGTTCGGCTGGCGGCCCGCGTTCTGGATCGTCTGCGCCATCGGGCTCGCGTGGGTCGTCGTGTGGATGATGTCGACGTCGGACCGTCCGGCCACGCCGGTCAACACGGCACCGGGCGCGCCCGCCGTGGCGTCCGCCCACGCGTCGTCGGCGTCCGGCGCGGCGACCCCGGCACACACGCTGTCGCACTATGTGCGCCAGCCGCGCATCCTCGCGACGGCCGCCGCGTTCTTCAGCTACAACTATGTGCTGTTCTTCTTCCTGAGCTGGTTCCCGAGCTACCTCGTGCGCGCCCACCACCTGAACATCAAGGAGATGAGCGTGGCCACCGTCGTGCCCTGGCTCGTCGGCACGGTCGGCCTCGCATGCGGCGGCGCGATCTCGGATGCGCTCTACCGGCTCACCGGCAACCTGCTGCTGTCGCGCCGGATCGTGCTCGTCACCTGCCTGCTCGGCGCGGGGGCGTGCGTGGCCGTCGCGGGCGCCGTGCAGTCGACGCAGGGCGCGGTCGCGCTGATGTCCGTGTCGCTGTTCTTCCTGTACGTGACCGGCGCGATCTACTGGGCGATCGTGCAGGACGTCGTGCATCCGGCCCGCGTCGGCGGCGTGAGCGGTTTCCTGCATTGCATGGGCAGCCTGTCGGGCGTGATCGGGCCGGCCGTGACGGGCTTCATCGTCGATCGCAGCGGCTCGTTCGCGTCCGCGTTCGTGCTGGCCGGCGCGATCGCACTCGCGGGCGCGGTGCTGGCCGGTGTGTTCGTGCGCAACACGCGGCCGTCGGAAGTGCTGCGCGAGCACACCGCACACTGACGCCGTGCCGTTGTCCCGCTCAGCGCGAAGCCGCATTTGCCGGCGTCGCGCCGCGCGGTCGTTTCAGCCAATCATCGGACCCTCGAATAGCTCCCATCCGATATCGCGATTTCCGTTATCGGTCGCGCGCCTCTAGACTGGCAACGCAATGGCACGCTCCGCCTCGGCACGGCGAAGCGGCACGCCCCCAACAAAAACGATATCGGGAGAGCTCCATGTCCGACCGGCATGCGCGCCGCGACGCGCTCAAGACCCTCGGCCTCGCGGCCGGCTCCGCGCTGCTCGGCGCATCGCGCGTCGCGCAGGCGGCGACGCCCGAACCCGGCGCGCTGCTGCCCGGCGGGGCTACGCACCTCGCCGACCTCACGCGCCGCCTTGCGGCCGCGCCGCGACGGCGCGACTTCAAGACGGTGCCGATGATTCTCGAACGGCCCGATCAGTGGGATCACGCCGCGCTCACCGAGGTGATCGGCTATCGCGGCGGCCCGAAGCAGGTATGGGACAACACCGAGCTCGGCGGCCCGTGGCTGAACCTGATGCGCAACGCGCTGAATGCGCAGATCTGGTCGTTCCGCCACCCGGACTTCCTTGTCGTGTCGGCCACGCACGGCACCGCGCATCTCGCGCTGTTCGACCAGACGGCGTGGGACAAATACGGTCTCGCGAAATTCGCCGGCGCCGCATTCGCGACCAACACGCTGCTCGCCGCGAAGCCCGCGCAAGCCAGGGACGCCGACGATCACGAGCTGGCCGACGGCGCGTTCTCGTCGCACGACAACAGCATCGCGGCGCTGCTGCAGCGCGGCGTCGTGTTCCTGTCGTGCCACAACGCCATCTGGGAACTCGCGGAACGGCTCGACGGCGCGAACGCGAATCCGGACAAGCTGCCGCTCGACGCCCTCGCGGCCGACCTGACCAATCACGTGATTCCGTCCGCCATCGTCACGCCGGGCGCGGTCGGCACGCTGCCCGAGCTGCAGCAGGCCGGTTTCACCTACGCGAAGTGAGGTGCGCGATGGCATCGATCCCCATGCATTCCCCGTCGCGACGCCGCTGGCGCGCCGCGCTGCATGTCGCGCTCGCCACGCTCTGCGGCACGTCGGCGGTATCGCTCGCCGCACCGGCCGCCACGACCGCCAGCGTCTTTCCGCCGTGGCAGGACGGTCGCAACAACGACGCGACGCAACGCGGCCTCGAATTCACCGTGCCGCAAGTCGACGTGCTCGCCGACTTCCACGGCGACCTCACCGCGCCGAAGCTCGTGCTGTACGTCGGCGGCAACTATTTCTTCGCGATGGCGCCGCTCGTCGCGAAGTTCGAGGCGGATCATCCCGAATACCGAGGCCGCATCTACTGGGAAACGATCCCGCCGGGCCTGCTCGCGAAGCAGATGCAGGCCGGCGGTACGATCACCGTCGGCAACATGACATGGACGGTGAAGCCCGACGCGTATTTCGCGGGGCTCGGCAAGGTCGACGCGCTGATCGCGAACGGCACGCTCGAAGGCCCGGCCGTGCCGTACGTGACGAACCGGCTGACGATCATGGTGCGCGCCGGCAATCCGAAGCACATCGCGTCGCTGAACGATCTCGCGCGGCCCGACGTGAAGCTCGCGATGCCGAACCCGGAATTCGAAGGCGTCGCGCGGCAGATTCGCGCGTCGCTCGTGAAGGCCGGCGGCGATGCGCTCGCGCGCACCGTCTACGACGACAAGGTGCGCGACGGCACGACCGAACTCACGCACATCCATCATCGCGAAACCGCGCTGTTCCTGATGCAGGGCCGTGCGGACGCCGGCGTGCTGTGGCAGTCGGAAGCCGCGTTCCAGGAACAGGTCGGGCATCCGCTGATGCACATCGACATTCCATCCGCGCACAATACGACGGCGATCTACGCGGGGGCGATGGTCAGGAACGCGCCGCACCGGGAAGCCGCGCGTGCGTGGCTCGCGTTCATCCGGTCGCCGGACGCGTTCCGGATCTTCGAGCGCTACGGCTTCGGCCGCTACGACGCGAGCGCGCCGACGCCGCATCCCGCACCGCAGCAGGTCCGGCCCGGCGCGGGCTGACGCACCGCGGCACGACTGCGTGCACAACAAGACAGACAACAAGGAGGGGACACGTGAACGATTCGCTCGACACACCGCGACGCCGGTTCGCGCCGCTGCTGCTCGCCACCGCGGCGCTGCTGGCCGGCCGCGCCTACGCGGACGACGCGACGCTCGGCAAGACGCTCGCGACCCAGGGCACGGCCACGGGCGTGGCCGCATGCATCGGTTGCCACGGCGCGCAGGGCGAAGGCAATGCGGCCGCAGGCTTTCCTCGGCTCGCCGGCACGAATGCCGCGTACCTGTCCGCGCAACTGGCCGCGTTCGCTGACGGCAGCCGCCAGAATCCCGTGATGCAGCCGCTCGCGAAACTGCTGTCGGCGCACGAGCGCGAGGCGGTCTCCGCATATTTCGCGAGCCTGCCCGCGCCGGCCGCGATCGCAGCCGGCACCGCATCGATCGATCCGGCGAACGCCGGCGCATGGCTCGCGACGCGCGGACGCTGGTCGGACGGCCTGCCCGCGTGCGCGCAATGCCACGGCGCGGGCGGCCTCGGCGTGGGCACCGCGTTTCCGCCGCTCGTCGGCCAGCCGGCTGCCTACATCGCCGGCCAGTTGAATGCGTGGAAGCACGGCACGCGCGCCCCCGGGCCGATGGCGCTGATGCCGATGATCGCCGGCAAGCTGTCCGATGCCGATATCGACGCGGTGGCCGCCTACTATGCGCGCGGCGGCGCCACGAACGGAGACAAGCAATGATCGACCGCACGAAGCTGATCCGCCGCGCCCGCGCCGCGCTGCTCGGCGCGGCCTGGATGCCCGCGCTCGCATGCGCGGCCGCACCGCAGGACACGCCGGCCGCGGCATCCGCACCGGCGGCCGCCCTGCCCGCTGCCACGGCGAAGCCGTTCACGCCGCCCGCCGAATCCGCGCTTCCCGCCGACGACTTCGGCAAGACCGTGAAGCTCGGCGAACAGATCTTCCTCCACACGCCCGAATACGCGGGCAAGTACGTCGGCAACAAGCTGACCTGCGCGAGCTGCCACCTCGACGCGGGCCGCCGTCCCGATTCGAGCCCGATGTGGGCCGCGTACCTGCTGTATCCGGCCTACCGCAGCAAGAACGGGCACGTGAACACGTTCGCCGAACGCCTGCAGGGGTGCTTTCGCTACAGCATGAACGGCAAGGCGCCGCCGGCCGGCGATCCGGTCCTCGTCGCGCTCGAAACCTATTCGTACTGGCTCGCGAAAGGCGCGCCGGTAGGCACGAAACTGCCGGGACAGGGCTTCCCGAAACTGCCGCCGCCCGCGCAGAAGGCCGATTACGCGCGCGGCGCCGCCGTCTACTCGCAGCACTGCGCGCTGTGTCACGGCGCGGACGGCCAGGGGCAATCGAGCGGCGGCCAGCCGGCGTTCCCGCCGCTGTGGGGCGCGCGCTCGTTCAACTGGGGAGCGGGGATGGGCGACATCCGCAACGCCGCCGGCTTCATCAAGGCCAACATGCCGCTCGGGCTCGGCGGCACGCTGACCGATCAGCAGGCGTGGGACGTCGCGACCTTCATGGACAGCCACGAGCGCCCGCAGGACCCGCGCTTCACCGGCTCGGTGCAGGACACCCGCGCGAAGTTCCACGACACGCCCGACTCGATGTACGGACGCGAGGTGAACGGCCGCGTGCTCGGCGCGCCGTGACGTGCGCGGCGCGGCGCGCGTGGTCGCGGGTTCACGGATGCCAGCGATACACGACGATGCTCGACCCGTTGTAGTTGTCCTTCGTGATCACGTACTCGCCGGTCGAGCGCAGGTACGCACGGACGCCGTACATCGAGTCGACGTCGTTGCCGACGTCCATCGCCGACGTGTTCGAGTTCGTCAGCGTCGTGACGAGGTTGCCGGTGTTCAGGTCGTAGACGTCGATGTTCGGCACCGTGTGCACGTAGCCGACGAACAGGTAGTGGCCGGCTGCCGCGATCGACTTCGGGTTCGCGCTCGTCAGGTTGATCACCGGGTTCGGCGCGCTCATGTTGCCGCCCTTCCAGCCGTGATAGACCTCGATGTGCCCGTCCATCGCGGTCCAGTCCCAGCTGCCCGAGATGCCCTGCGCGAGAATCATCGTGTCGCTGTCGACCTGGTAGATGATCCGCGTGAGCGGCAGCACGGTGCGCGGAATCTGGATCTGCGTCGGCTTGCCCCATGACGGCTTGCCGGTGGCATCGAAGCCGGTCATCGGATAGTGCGAGATGTTGTTGGTGCGGTCGAGCCCGGCCCACACGTCGCCGTTGTCGTCGATCGAGAAACCGGCCGTCACCTGCAGATTCGTGTTGAACGGCTTGCCCGGGATCGAGCCGTCCGGAATCGCGATGTAGCCGCTCGCGCTGTTGAAGTGATAGAAGTTGAAGTTGCCCGGATTCTGGCCCGACGCGACGAGGATCCGGTTGCCGCCCACCATCGCGAGCTGGCCGAAATGCTGGCCGCGCTGATAGTCGTTCATGTCGAGGCGCGGGTCCTTCGGATAGGTGAACGGATCGACCGTGTTCGCGACGAACGTACCGCCTGCCGTACCCGTATAGATGTTGTTGCCGCTGTAGAACAACGTGCCGTCGGTGACGGGATCGGGCGTGGCGATCGCCTCGAAGTTCAGCGCCTGCAGCTTCCATTGCAGCACGCCCGTCGGGCTGTACGAATGCAGGTCGGTGCTGCCGTTGCGACCGAGATCCCAGCCGCCGCCCCACGCGTTGTTCAGCACGTACAGGTTGCCGGCCGCATCCTTGCCGATGCCCGCGACACGCGTGAAGCGCTTGTCGCCCACCTGCCCCTTGATGCCCGAAGCGGTGTCGAGATAGCCGCCCTGCACGCCGAACGTGCCGACCTGCGTTGGCTGGCCGGCGAGCGTGTATATCTTGATGTTCATGTCGGGCCCTTCGTCGCCCACCAGCAGTTGCCCGTTCGGCGCATCGAAGTACAGCGACGCCGGCCGCGCGCCGGTGGCCATCTGGATCGTGCTCATCGCCGTGCCGGTCGGGTTGAACTGCGCGACCGCACCGGCGCTCTTGCGCGCGACCCACAGGTTGCCCGACGCGTCGAGCGCCAGTGCGCCGGGCCCCGCCACGCCGATGTCGCGCTGCCACACGCCGTCGGTCGTATAGACGCGCACGCGGTTGCCGTAGAAGTCGCTCACGTACAGCAGGTTGCCGCCCGTCGCGAGGCCGGTGATCACGTCCGCGTACTGGATGCCCGTCCACGTGCTGACCGGAATGCGCAGGTCGCGCTGGTTCGTGCCGCGGTTGTAGCGCCCCACCGAGCCGCTGCCGAACGTGCGGTTGTAGCCGAGCGCGACGAACAACGACGTCGCGTTGCCCGTGATCGCGCCGCCCTGGAATTCGTCGTGGATGCCGATCGTGCCGAGAGTCTGCCCGTTCTGGTAGATCGCCACGCCGCCCGCGTTCTCGTCCCAGCGCGACGCCGTGTAGATCACGCCCTCGGGCGCGACCCACAGCGAGCGCGCGCCGTTGCCGACGTGCGTGCTCAGCGTGCCGAACGTGTTGGCGAGCCAGTCCGTCGAATACGACGTCTGCGCGTGACTCACCGACGCCAGCATGGCAATGCATATTCCGGGCAATACCGCGCGGATTCGTTTCACTAACATGAATGATGCTCCCGGACGATTGTTTCTCGACACTGTAATTCGACGCATATGAAACATTGGTGATTTCTTAAAAATCCAGATCAATCCCGCCGCGAATTAACTGTTACGTTCCTTTACCGCGCAATCTGATTTCACCGATGCAGTGCAAGACCGGGAATAACACTGCTACGCGCCGTCAGACAGCAGGTCCGGAGCCTGCACTTCCCGGAATTTTCTTCCGGATCATTCAATGCGGGCGCGTCATTTTTTCTGATACATACGCATTGCTTTTTCATTGCCGGAAAATCGACTCGATGATTACAAATCGAAATTGGAATGAAAGAGGAAAAATAATGTCCGGCGCATTCGGCGTTGCGCGTCCCAATGCGCGCGACGCGTGCCGGGTGACTGCGGAAATCGTGAAGAGGTGAAGCGATGCGATGCGTCGCGCGAGGCAATGGCCGACGAGGAGGGTGCCGTGTACGCGGCGAGCGAAGAGACGGCCGCAAGCGAGCGATCGCGGCCGCACGCCGGTCGCGCGTGCAGCCGGTGCGGATCAGTGTGCGCTGTCGAGCGTCGGGCCGTCCCAGCCATCGAGATACTTGGGCAGTGCGTCGACGATGTCGATCACGCGCTGCCGGTAGAACAGGTGCATCGTCGGCTGCAATTCATCGGGCAGTTGCCCGCCATGCGCACGCGCGGCGAGGCTGTTCGGCACGACCCGCATGCCGAGCCGGTTCGTGCCGAACACGATCTCGCCGCACGCCGGGCACCACGTGCGCGACATCGACTTCGACGGATGCGGAAACGTCGCGTCGGCGCCCGTGACGGACACCTGCTCCAGCTGCCATGCGGTCGCGGACAGCATCGGCATGCCGTAGAAATCGCGGCATGTCGCGCAGTGGCAATTCGCACGCGCCGCCGGCTCGCCGTGCAGCGTGACGGTGACGGCGCCGCACAGGCAGCTAGCGGAACGGGTTCGGGTCATGTCGCCTCCAGAAAGGGAGGCGACAGTATAGAGGCGTGCCGCGCGACCTGTGCCACGCCTCCCGGGCGGGCCGCCGGTCGCGCTCGGCGTCAGAACTTCTGGCGCAGGCCGAGGCTCACGATCGCCTGCGACCGCGAATCGGACGAGTGGCCGTTCGCCTTGTCGGACACCGACGCGGTCGCGGCCACCGGCTGGCCGAGCGCGTCGAGCGTCGTGCCGGACGCGTGCTGGTACGCGCCGAGCAGGTACACGCTGGTGCGCTTCGACAGGTCGTAGACCGCGCCGAGCGTGACGTTGTGATACTGCGCGCGGTCGTCGATGCCGTCGACGCTGCTGCCGCGCGTGTAGCTGTAGCCGGCGAACAGCTGCGTCTGCGGCCGCACGTTCCAGCGCGTGAACACGCCCGCGACGTTGAAGGTCGCATGGCCGCTGAACAGCGACTGCGCGCCGCTGCGGTACTGCACGTTGCTGTAGTTCACGCCGACGACGGCCGGGCCGAGGTCGACCGTCGCGCCGGTCGCGATGACCTGCTGCGACTGCGCGCTCGCATAGCCTTCGTTGATCGACGAGTTGAACAGCCCGTCGTCGGTGCTCTGCCATTTGCCGGACGTCGGGTCGGTCGCACCCGTCTTGCTGTTGTCCGAGTGCTCGTAGCCGACGCCCACGCGCAGCGGCCCCGCCGCGTACGCCGCGCCGACGCTCCACGTGTTGCGCTGCTTCATGCTGCCCGGCTGGCTGCCGAAGCCGTACAGCGCGCCGAACGTGAAGCCCGCGTAGTTCGCGCTCGTGTACTTGATCGAGCTGTCGACGCGCGCCGTCTGGTCGAGATCGTCGATGTCGCCCGGATGCGCGCCGAAGCCGCCGATGAACGACGACGGGCCGACCGGGCTCACGAAGTCGTCGAGCGACGTGTACTGGCGGCCGAGCGTGATCGTGCCGTAGCGGTCGCTGCCGACGCCGACGAACGCCTGGCGGCCGAACTGGCGGCCGCCCTGGCCCGACGTGCCGTTGGTGATGTCGAAGCCGTTCTCCAGCACGAACAGCGCGCGCATCCCGCCGCCGAGATCCTCGGAACCCTTGATGCCCCAGCGGCTGCCGGACAGGTTGCCGGTGGTCAGGCCGACATCCGAATGCCCGGTGTAGGCGCCCGGCGAGCCGACCCGTTCGTTGCTGCGGTAAGTCACGCCCGCGTCGACGATGCCGTACAGCGTGACGGAGCTTTGTGCGGAGGCGATGCCCGCGAGCGAGAGCAGCAGCGGTGCTGCGATCAGTTGCTTGTTCATGGTTTTTAGCGTCTCCGGGCTCTCGGCCCGTTGTTCTGTGCGAGTAGCGCGTGCGGCCGGCGAAATCCGCCGGCAATGCGAGGCCGGCCGCGCACGCACGCGGGGCCGCGCCCGTGCGACACGCGCGCGATGCCGCAGCGGCCCTCTGCCCGCCGCGGCGCCGCCATGGTATTTGGAACCGGTTCCTCTTGAAAGCGCAATAATGAAAACAGCTTCTTGCCAATATCGAGATAATTGGCCGCGCGACGGTCATGCCTGTACAGCACTGCCCGCCGCGCCCGATAATCGGGCGCGCACCTGCCACCAGGAGCCTCCGTCATGCATGAAACGACCTTGCTGATCTTCGCCGCCGTCGCGTTCGTCGGAATCGCGACGCCCGGCCCGACCGTGCTGCTCGCACTGACCAACGGCTCGCGCTACGGCGTGCGCCGCGCGGCCTACGGCTTCGCCGGCGCGATGCTGTCCGACTTCGTGCTGATCGTCGCGGTCGCGCTCGGCCTCGGCGCGCTGCTGATGGCGTCGGCGTTCTGGTTCTCGGTGGTGAAGTGGCTCGGTGCCACCTATCTCGCATACGTCGGAATCCGGCTGCTCACGTCGAAGGGCGCGCTCGACGTCGCCGTCGCGCACGGCGGCGCGGCGCCCGAACGCAACCCCTCGATCTTCCCGAAGAGCTTCCTCACCGCCGTGACGAATCCGACGGGCTATCTGTTCTTCTCCGCATTCCTGCCGCCGCTCCTCGATCCCTCT
>NZ_JAGIXF010000063.1:0-41716 GCF_021483755.1 Burkholderia sp. WTPI3
GTTCGTGGAACAGGATGTGGGACGGGAGCGGCGAGTGGCCGGAGCCGGACACGCAGGTAATAACGTTGAGCTTGCCGTGCGGGAGGTCGACGTCGAGCGCCTTCAGGTTGTGCTCGCGCGCGTTGACGATCCGCACGACGTCCTCGCCTTCGATCGCGCGCCGCTCGCGGGCGGCGTTCAGCACGGTCTGCAACGGCACGCCTTCGTCGGCGAGCGCCGTTCCGGCGTCCATCGCACGGTCGTACTGCAGCAGCGCAGCGCCGGTATGCGATTCGGCGCACGCTTTCACGTCGTCGGGCGTGCCGGCGCACAGCACGAGGCCGCCGCCGTCGCCGCCTTCCGGACCGAGATCGATCAGCCAGTCGGCCGCGCGGATCACGTCGAGGTTGTGCTCGATCACGATCAGCGAATGGCCGGCCGCAAGCAGCTTGCCGAACGCCTGCATCAGCTTCGCGATGTCGTCGAAGTGCAAGCCGGTGGTCGGCTCGTCGAACATGAACAGCTTCGCGCGCGCGATGCGCGCCTCTTCGCTGGCGACCCGGCGCCCGCCGGCCGCGGCGGCCGATTCGGCGAGGAAGCCGGCCAGCTTCAGCCGCTGCGCCTCGCCACCCGACAGCGTCGGCACCGGCTGGCCGAGTTTCACGTATTCGAGGCCGACGTCGACGATCGGCTGCAGCACGCGCAGCACTTCGGCGTCGGCCGCGAAAAACGCGGCCGCCTCGCTGACGGTCAGGTCGAGCACGTCGGCGATACTCAGTGCACGGCCGCCGCGCTCGATGCGCACTTCCAGAATTTCGGCGCGGTAACGGCTGCCGTCGCAATCGGGGCAACGCAGATAGACGTCGCTCAGGAACTGCATCTCGATGTGCTCGAAGCCCGAGCCGCCGCAGGTCGGGCAACGGCCGTCGCCCGAATTGAAGCTGAACGTGCCGGCGCCGTAGCCGCGCTGCAGCGCGAGCGGCGCCTTCGCGAACAGCTTGCGGATTTCATCGAACGCGCCGACATAGCTGGCCGGGTTCGAGCGCGTGGTCTTGCCGATCGGCGATTGATCGACGAACACGACGTCGCCGACCTGATCGGCCCCGGTGAGAGTGCGGAACGCGCCCGGCGATTCGGTCGCCTTGCCGTGATGGCGCGCCATCGCCGGATACAGCACGTCCTGCAGCAGCGTCGACTTGCCGGAACCGGACACGCCCGTCACGCAGACGAGCCGCTGCAACGGAATCTCGACCGTCACGTCGCGCAAGTTGTGCTCGGTCGCGCCTTCCAGCACGATGCGCGGCGTGTTCGCATCGACCGGGCGGCGTGCCCAGTTCGACGCATGCGCGACGTGCTTGCGGCCGCCGAGATACTCGCCCGTCAGCGTGTGCGCGGAACGGATGTCGCCCGGCGTGCCGTCGTAGACGATCGTGCCGCCGCGCTCGCCGGGGCCGGGGCCCATGTCGATCAGACGGTCGGCCGCGAGCATCACGGACGGATCGTGTTCGACGACGACCAGCGTGTTGCCCGCGTCGCGCAGCCGCTGCATCGCCTCGACGATCCGCGTGAGGTCACGCGGATGCAGCCCGATGCTCGGCTCGTCGAGCACGAACAGCGTTTTGGTCAGCGACGTGCCGAGCGCCGTGGTCAGGTTGATCCGCTGCACCTCGCCGCCCGACAGCGTGCGGCTCTGGCGATCCAGCGTCAGATAGCCGAGCCCCACGTCGCACAGATATTTCAGGCGCGTGCGCACTTCCGCCAGCAGCAGCTTCAGCGCGTCGTCGAGCAGCGCGCTCGGCAGGCTCACTTCGTCGAAAAATCGGCGGATCCGCTCGATCGGCAGCAGCATCAGGTCGTGCACCGTCAGGCCCGGCAGCGCTTCGAGCTGCGCGCGCGTCCAGTCGACGCCGCGCGGCATGAAGCGATCGGCCGGCGCGAGCACCGCGTCGGCGTTCGCCTTCGAGCCGAGCCGCCACTGCAGCGATTCGGTCTTCAGGCGCGCGCCGCCGCAGACGTCGCACGGCGTGTAGCTGCGGTACTTCGACAGCAGGACGCGGATATGCATCTTGTACGCTTTCGACTCGAGATAGCCGAAGAAGCGTTTCACGCCGTACCACTGGCTCTGCCACTTGCCGTTCCAGTCCGGCGAGCCGTTGACGACCCAGTCGCGCTCGGCGTCCGTCAGGTCGGACCACGGCGTGTCGCGCGGAATGCCGGCTTTCGCCGCGTAGCGCATCAGGTCGTCCTGGCACTCTTTCCAGGCGGGGGTCTGCATCGGCTTGATCGCGCCGCCGCGCAGGGTCTTGCGCGCGTCCGGAATCACGAGACCGAGATCGACGCCGATCACGCGGCCGAAGCCGCGGCAGGTTTCGCATGCGCCATATGCCGAGTTGAACGAGAACAGCGCCGCCTGCGGCTCCGCGTAGCGCAGGTCGCTGTCGGGATCGTGCAGCCCGGTGGAAAAGCGCCACACCTGCGGCTCGGCGGCCGCGGCGAGCGCGTTTTCCACTTCGGGCGCAAGCACGTACACGTTCGCGCGGCCGCCGCCGCGCTTCAGCGACGCCTCGATCGCCTCGACCACGCGCACCTTGTCGGCCTGCTGCACGCGGAAGCGGTCGGCCACCACGTCGAGCACCTTGCGCGGGCCCGTGGGCGACGCCACTTCGCGCTGCGCCTGCACGCGCGTGTAGCCGCTCGCCGACAGCCACTGCGCGACTTCGTCCTCGGACGCGCTTTCCGGCAGCTCGACCGGGAACGTGACGACGACGCGCGGATCGCCGGCGCGCGTGCGCGCGACGAGTTCCGCGTAGATCGTCTCGGGCGTGTCGTGCCGCACCTGCCGCGCGGTCTTGCGGTCGAACAGCTCGGCCGCGCGCGCGTACAGCAGCTTCAGGTGGTCGTTGAGCTCGGTCATCGTGCCGACCGTCGAGCGCGAACTGCGGACCGGGTTGGTCTGGTCGATCGCGATCGCGGGCGGCACGCCGTCGACGCGCTCGACCTGCGGGCGATCCATCCGGTCAAGGAATTGCCGCGCATACGCGCTGAACGTCTCGACGTAGCGCCGCTGCCCTTCCGCGTACAGCGTGTCGAACACGAGGCTCGACTTGCCGGAGCCCGACGGGCCGGTGACGACCGTCATTTCGCCGGTGCGCAGGTCGAGATCGAGGTTCTTGAGGTTGTGCTGACGTGCTCCGCGAATGCGGATCAGATTGCTGGATGACAATTTGCCTGCCCGTCTGAATGAGTTAGCCGGAGTTCACGGTGCCGGAATGCTGCGGTGGATGCCCGCAGGCGCGGCGCACGTGCCGCACAGGTCATGCCGGTGCGGCTCGAAGTTCGACGGATACTATACTGTATATTCATACAGTTTTCCATGAAGGCCGCGGGCGGCACATGGGCAAAGGCCGCCATTGCCGCTCCAGCCGGGCAGGCGAGCCGGCGGGCGCCGGGATCCCCGAGCCCTTTGCATGCGGCGCTCGAACCGGTCACGCCGAGGCCGTCCATCGCGCCGAACGACCGGCCGTCGCAGGACGCGCACCTGAACTCGATCGCGTCGTTCGTGCGGAATATGTGATGCTGATCGGGCGACGCCGGCGGGTTGCGCACGATCCCGGCACGTGCTCGATCCGTCGGATCGCGCTGGCGTCCGGCGAGTCGCGCCTATGTGCACCGGCAAGCGTTCGCGTGCGCGGGCTTTCGGGTGTCAGGGAAAGATCGGCGTCGTGGGCTCGCCGCCTTCCATGCCCGCCTTGGGAAAATGCTGACCAACCATCTGCTCGATTTCCTGCTCTCGCAACGCCGGCACGTCGGCCATGATCAGGATCTGGCCGTCCCGGATCGCGTCACGAAATCGCGCGAGTCGCCCGTTCGGCTCGGCGATGCCGATCATCGCCGCCGTCCAGGCCCCGAAGCCCGCTCCCGCCATCGTCAATGCGACGACGGCGCCGCCCGCGATCACAAGCTCCGCGGGGGGAAATACCAGCGCGACAAGGCCGATAAGCGCACCTGTCGCGCCGCCGAGCGCGACACCGCGCTCGAGCGCGTGCACGACATCGCTGCTTTGCAGCAAGGACGCTTCGGGTAACTGATCGAGCGTGACGCTGTGATCGGCAAGAACGTGAATATGGCGCCAGATGATGCGTGCGCGCAGCAGGTCGTCGACGATCGCCTTCGCCATCTGCGTATCGGGTACGAGGAAATAAAGGCGTCTCATGTTGCACCCCTCATTTGCCGTCTGCTCATCCTCAGCAGGGCCTTTCCATTTTATGCCAGCATCGGCCATGCGGTGCCCGCACACGTACGAGCGACGGCGCCGCGATGCAGGTGGATGGCGTCGAATGCCCGATCCCGCCCCGGTGTGCCCGGTCAGCGCGCGTGACATGTGCGCTCGGGCCAGAGCGCGCTGCATCGATGCGATGGCGGCGGCCTGGCGCTAGCCGCGTTCGCGCAGCGGCGCCAGCAAGTCCCTCAGGCCGTTATGGTCGATCTCGTGCATCAGCGCGAGCTGCCGGCCGAGTTCGCCGCGCGGGAACCCTTCGCGAGCCAGCCAGTTGAGGTAAGGCCCGGGGAGGTCGGCAATGAGTCGGCCCCGGTATTTTCCGAAGGGCATGGTGACGGTGACAAGGCATTCGAGGTCCGGGGCGCGCATGCGGGTATTGTGCACGGCTTTCGCTCCCGCGTGGGCTGCGGCCGCGCCGCGCGCTCAACGGCCCATACCGGCCGACGGGCGTGAAACCGGCCCTTCAAGGAAAGCCGGTTCGGCCCCCGCCGCCCGCCTTTTTGCCTGCTAGACTGGAATTTCCCCCTGCAAACGATGGAGGGAATCATGATGTCCATCTACGTCGTGAAAACCGGCGAGCAGTTCCTCTGCACCGCCGAGGACGGCGACATCGGCATGGCGCCGGCAATTGAAGATGCCGCGTCGTTTGGTTCGTATGACGAAGCGGAAAAAGCGGCCAGCACGCATGCCGACCCCGGATACGAAATCGTGGCCGTCTGCATGATCAGGCACTGAGCAGCGATCCGCTGCGCCGTGCGGACGCGGGCCCGCGTGTCGTGCGCAAGTCGCCGCGCTGCATCGTCATCCATGCGAGGACGGCGGCGACCCCGCACACCGTCGATCGACGGAACCCGGCTGCAGCCGGCGCTGCTCAACCGGTTCATCCCGCGGCGGACCGGCGGCGCGATGCAAGGCGGGCTGGCGGTGCTTGCCGGCTGGGGGCACCTCACCGATACCGACGAATGGCTCGGCCCGGACAAATGCACGCGTCGCGCCCTGCCGCGTTCATACGGACGATGCGGGCGCGTCCCTGCGCGCCGGGCGCCACGGGCGCAACAGCCTGCGCGTCGTCGACCCGAGCGCCGCATCGTCTCCCGGCGCAGCCGTCCCGACCGGCCCGGCCTCTCGAGTCCGCCGTTTCGGCCCGAGCCCCGTACCGCCCGTGCGCCGCCGCGTCGCATGCCGCTCGATGATCCTTTGCAGCAGGCAGAACACGCACAGCAGCGCGCCGATCACGATCCGCGTCCACCACGAACTCAGCGTGCCGTCGAACGTGATCAGCACCTGGATCGTGCCCAGGATGCCGACCCCGAACACCGACCCGATCACGTACCCCACGCCGCCCGTGAGCAGCGTGCCGCCGATCACGGTCGCGGCGATCGCGTCGAGCTCCATCCCCTGCGCCTGCAACCCGTAGCCGGACAGCACGTACAGCGTGAACACCACACCGCCGAGCGCCGAACAGAATCCGCTCAGCGCATACACGCCAACCTTCGTGCGCGCGACCGGCAGCCCCATCAGCAGCGCCGAGCGCTCGTTGCCGCCGATCGCATACACGTTGCGGCCGAAGCGCGTGAAATGCGCGACGTAGATCGCGGCGGCGAGCGTCGCGAGCGCGATCAGCGCGCCGGTGCTCAGCATCCCGCCGCCGACCGGCACGCTGATGGCCGCGAGCGCATGAAACGTCGGCTCGTCGATCGTGATCGACTGCGTCGTGATCAAAAAGCACGCGCCGCGCGCGAGAAACATCCCGGCCAGCGTGACGATGAACGGCTGCAGCCGGAAGTAATGGATCAGCGCGCCCATCGCGGCGCCGTACAGCGCGCCGAACGCGAGCACGAGCGGCACGATCGCCCACACGGGCCAGTGCAGCCGCTCGGCACCGACCGCGCAGAAAATCGTTGTCAGCGCAACGACTGAGCCGACCGACAGGTCGATGCCGCCCGACACGATCACGAACGTCATGCCGATCGCGACGATCAGCAGGAATGCGTTGTCGACCAGCAGCCCGGTGAGCACCTGCATCGAGAAGAAGCCCGTGTACATCACGGATCCGAAGCCGAACAGCGCGATGAACAGCACGATCGTCACGACGATCGGCAGCGTGCGCGGGTCGGCGAGCCGTGCGAGGAATCGGTTCATCGCGGCGTCGCTCCGGTGGTGGCGCGCGCGCGCGCGGAAGGCAGCAGCCGCGACGCGTGGCGGACCACGAGTGCGCGCGCCGCGTCCGACTGGATCAGCGTCACGACGATCACGACGACGGCCTTCACGACGAGCGTCGCCTCCGGCGGCACGCCGATCGAATAGGTCGTGTAGGTCAGCGTCTGGATAATCAGCGCGCCGAGCACGGAGCCGGCGAGGCTGAAACGGCCGCCGAGCAGCGACGTGCCGCCGAGCGTCACGGCGAGGATCGCGTCGAGCTCGAGCAGCAGCCCTGCGTTGTTGCCGTCGGCGCTACGCACGTTCGAGCTTGCGATGATCCCCGCGAGCGCCGACATCACGCCTGAACACAGATACACGCCGAACACGATGACGCCTGCGCGCAGCCCCACGAGCCGCGTCGCGACCGGGTTCACGCCGATCGCACGGATGAACAGGCCGAGCGCCGTGCGGTTCACGAGCAGTGCGGTCGCCGCGATCGTCGCGATCGCGATCCACACCGAGCACGGCACGGCCGCGAGATAGCCGCCGCCGAGTGCCAGGTAGCCGGGCGCGCCGATCGGAATGATCTGGCCGCCCGTGAGCAACTGGGCGACGCCGCGTCCGGCAACCATCAGGATCAGCGTCGCGATGATCGGCTGCATCCCGACGAACGCGACGAGCACGCCGTTCCATGCGCCCGCGAGCAACCCGACGCCGAGTGCGGCGGCCAGCGCCGCGCCGAGCCGCGTCGGATCGCCGTCGAGCACGATCGCCGCGGCAGCGCCCGCGATCGCGACGATGGCGCCGACCGAGATGTCGATCCCGCGCGTCGCGATCACGAGCGTCATCCCGAGCGACACGATCACGAGCGGCGCCGCGCGGTTCAGGATGTCGATCGGCGCGCCGAACAGGTGGCCGTCGAGCAGCGTGATCGACAGGAAGCCCGGCCGATGCGCGATGTCGAGCGCGAACAGCAGCACGAGGGTCAGCACCGGCCACACGAGCGGATGACGAAGCAACATGCGAAGCCGCATCATGACCTGCCTCCCGCAATCAGTTGATAGACCTGCTCCTCGGACGCGTCGCCGCCGCTCAGTTCGGCGACCTTGCGGCGGTCGCGCAGCACCGCGATCCGGTGGCTCACGCGCACGACTTCGCTGATTTCCGACGAAATGAACAGGATCGCGAGACCCTGCGCGCACAGCGCGAGCACGCGCTCCATGATGTCGAATTTCGCGGCGACGTCGATCCCGCGCGTCGGCTCGTCGAGGATCAACAGCTTCGGTTCCGTCGCGAGCCAGCGCGCGAGCAGCACCTTCTGCTGGTTGCCGCCCGACAGCAGCCCGATCGGCTGCTCCGCGTCGCGCGCCTTGATGCCGAGCCGCGCGACGTACGTGTCGGCCAGCTCGCGCTGCCGCGCACGGCCGATCAAGCGCCACCAGCCGCGCCGCGCCTGCAGCGCGAGGACGATGTTCTCGCGGATCGACAGCGCGGCGACGATGCCCTCCTTCTTGCGATCCTCCGGGCAATACGCGATGCCGTTGCGCACCGCGTCGTGCGGCGACGCGAGCCGCTTGCGCGCGCCGTCGATCTCGATCGCGCCGGTATCCGTGCGCTCGGCGGCAAACGCGAGCCTTGCGGTTTCGGTGCGCCCCGAGCCGAGCAGCCCGGCCAGTCCGACGATTTCGCCGGGCCGCACGTCGAGATCGAGCGGACTCATCATGCCGCGCCGTCCGACCTGCCGCATCGACAGGAACGGTTCGGCCGCGCCCGCATCGGGCGACACCGCTGCCGCATCCGCCCGCAGCGTGCCGGACATCGGTTCGCGGCCGGTCATCTTCGCGACCAGCACGTCGACCGGCAGGTCGCGCGCCAGATACTCGCCTTCGCGCTCGCCGTTGCGCATCACGGTGATCCGGTCCGACACCGCGTAGGTCTGTTCGAGAAAGTGCGTGACGAACAGGATCGCGATGCCCGACGCCTTCAGCCGGCGCAGCACGTCGAAGAGCCGCGCGACCTCGCCGTCGTCGAGGCTCGACGTCGGCTCGTCGAGAATCAGCACGCGTGCATCGACCGACACGGCCCGCGCAATCGCGACCATCTGCTGCACCGCGATCGGATAGGCATCGAGCGAGCGCGTGACATCGAGCGACAGGTCCAGTTCGGCGAGCGCGTCGCGTGCACGCGCGTGGATCGTCTTCCAGTCGATCGCGCCGCGCCGCATCGGCTGCCGGCCCGCGAAGATGTTCTCCGCGACCGACAGGTTCGCGCACAGGTTCACTTCCTGGTACAGCGTCTGGATCCCGGCCGCCTCGGCCTCGCGCGGCGCGGCGAAGCGCACCGGCGCGCCGCCGACGCAAATCTCGCCCGCATCGTGCGCATACACGCCGGTGAGCACGTTGATCAGCGTCGATTTGCCCGCGCCGTTCTGGCCCATCAGCGCATGGATCTCGCCCGGAAACAGCCGGAAGCTCACGCGCTGCAGCGCGCTGACACCCGGAAACGCCTTGTCGATGTCGATCATCTCGACCACCGGCGGATTCGTCATGGATGCGCCCTCGATGCGAAACGGTTGCCGGACGGCGGCAGCCGCGCCGCCGTCCGCGGTCGGCGAGACTCAGTACTTGCGGGTCGGCAGCACCTGCGCCGCGACGCTCATCGGGAACACGGTCTCGTTCGTCACGATGCGCTTCGGCAACTGCTTGCCGGCGACCACGTCCTTCACCGCCGTCATCAGCTGCGGGCCGAGCAGCGGGCTGCATTCGACGTCGACGTTGATCTTGCCCGCGACCATCGCCTGGAAGCCGCCCTTGGTCGCATCGAACGACACGACGCTCACGTCCTTGCCGGGCTTGATGCCGGCCTCTTCCATCGCCTGGATCGCGCCGAGCGCCATGTCGTCGTTGTGCGCGTAGACGACGTTGATCTGCTTGCCGTAGGTCTTCGCGAACGCTTCCATCACCTGCTTGCCGCCCGCGAGCGTGAAGTCGCCGCTTTGCGACGCGATCACCTTGAACTTCGGATTGTTCTTGATCACTTCCAGCAGGCCCGCGCGGCGATCGTTGGCCGGCGCGGAGCCGACCGTGCCCTGCAGCTCGACGATGTTGATCGGGCCCGGGTCGTTCTTGTAACGCTCTTCCATCCAGTGGCCCGCGCGCCGCCCTTCCTCGAGGAAGTCCGAGCCGATCATCGTCACGTACAGCGACGGATCCTTCACGTCGACGCCGCGATCGGTCAGGATCACCGGGATATGCGCGGCCTTCGCTTCGGTCAGCACCGGCTCCCAGCCCGATTCGACGACCGGCGAGAACGCTATCACGTCGACCTTCTGCGCGATGAACGAGCGGATCGCGCGAATCTGGTTCTCCTGCTTTTGCTGCGCATCCGAGAATTTCAGGTTGATGCCGGCGTCCTTCGCGGCGCTCTTCACCGACACGGTGTTCGCGGTACGCCACGCGCTTTCCGCGCCGACCTGCGAGAACCCGAGCGTGATCGGCTTTTGCTGCGCGTGCGCGCCGCTTGCCAGCACTGTCGCCGCGGCGACGATCGCGCCGGCCGCCAGCTTCCTGATGAATGTCATGGTCCGTCTCCGATGATGTCGTTGTATGCCGCGGCGCCGGCGTTGCGCGGCGTGCCGTGCTGCGCTGTTCTGTTTCTGCGTGGCGCGGATGCGGGTCGGGGCAGCGTCGGCCGGCGCGTGCGGCCGGCCGGTATCTGCGCCCCGGATCAGTCTAGGTACAAGCCCGATAACCTTCCAATGAAATATTGGATTGAAGCGATATCGGAATCGGCATACGTATAAACACCTAAGCGGGCGGCGCAGGCCGGTCTAGCTGGCGTTGGCGGCATTTCCGGTCGCGATTCCAGAGGCTTTTCCGCTGGCCTTTCCACCGGCCGCCTCGACCAGCATGACCAGCGTTTCCATTTTCGTTTGCCCCATCCGCTGCGACGTCAGCCGCGCGTCCACGAGACTCACGATCACCAGATCGAGCGACGGCACGACCACCGCGTACTGGCCGAGATGGCCGTCGGCCCAGAAGGCCCTCCGCGACAGCAGCGCGTCCCGGCCGCGCTCGCCACTCGCCGAATCGCTCGTCCACCATAGATAGCCGTAGCCGCCGGTGCGCGTGTCGGAATACGGCCGCGTGGACTCGGCGACCCAGCCGGCCGGGACGATCTGCCGGCCGCGCCAGCGGCCATCGTGCAGATACAGCAGCCCGAAGCGGGCGAGATCGCGCGCGCTCATCGCGAACGGATAGGCCGGGTAGCGTGTCGCGCTGCCGCCCGGCACGTAGTGCCCGTCCGACGGCGTGTAGTCCTGCATGCCGAGCGGAACCGCGAGCTCCGTCTGCAGCGCATCGAAGATGCGCGTGCCGGTGCTGCGTTCGTAGATCGCGCCGACCGTATTGAAATCCCAGTTGTTGTAGTACCAGAACGTGCCGGGCGCATGACTGCCGCGCGGCGGCCGCAACGCCTTCATCTGCATGGTTTCGTACGTCGCCGGGTGATACACGCCCGAGCGCGCCTCGAGCAGCATCCGTACGGTCGCCTGTTTCTCGGCGGGCGAAAGCGCCGGAGCGGTGTCGTCGATGCCGAGTTGCGCGAGCGTGTCGTCGAGATGCATCTGGCCGCGCGCGACCGCGATGCCGACCAGCGCGCTCAGGAAGCTCTTGCGCGCGGAATGGAGGTTCGTCTTGCGGGTGACGTCGCCCCACTGCCCGATCACCGTTCCGTCGTGGACGATCATGCCGGACGTCGAGCCCTGCTGTCGTGCATAGGCGATCGCGCGATCGATCCCGTCCTGCGAGAAGCCCTGCGTGGCCGGCGCGGCCTGCGTCCATTCGGCGGCCGGAAACGCCGGCGACGCAGCCTCCATTGCTGACGGTGGCGGCACCGGCTGTTCCGACTGGCATCCGGCAACCAGCGGCGCAACGCCGGCAACGGCCAGCACGAGCAGCGCACGCCACCGGCGCGTTGCTTCACGGCATCCTGAAACGTATGTTCCTGGCAGCATCGTCGGTCTCGCCGGCAGTTTCGATGTTGCTTCAACGTGGCTGCGCGGCGGATCCGTCGCGGCCCGTGAAGTTTTACCGGATTACGTGAAGGGTTCCGACCGGGCGCGCATTGCCGCAACGCACGAAAAATTGATCTCCGCATATTACCGACAGCAGGCTGACAGCCCGATGTCACGCGTGCCCGGCACCTGTCGGCCCATTCAGCGATGCGCGCCGGCCCGCACGCAAAACCGTTGCCAATCAAGCATTTGAAACGAGCCGAAGCGGCTGCGGCTGCGCGCTACGGCAGACGACCGGCGGCCCCGGGTGCCGTCATCGGCCGCAACCGGCACCGCGCCGCCCGATCCCGCTATTTTTCGAAATCGAGCGTTACCCCCTTGTAATTCTCGTTGCCCGGACCTTCCACTAGATTGAAGGCGTCCCCAACGCAACGAGGTGGAAAAATGAATGCGAAACAATGGGCCGTCGTCGGCTCGGGCGTGCTGCTCGCAGGCCTTTCCGTGCAACCCGCGATGGCCGGCGTGTCGATCGGCTTCGGCATCGCGGCGCCCGCCCCCGTCTATGTCGCGCCGGCGCCCGTGTACGTCGCGCCGCCGCCCCCGGTCATGTATGCGCCGCCCGTCGTGGCCGCGCCCGTGATGGTGCCGACCGTCGGCATCGCGCTCGGCTGGCACGGCGACCGCTACTGGGACGGCCGTCGCTGGTGGGGGCGGCGCGAGTGGGGTGCGCGTCGCCGCTGGTGAGCCGGCCCGCGCCGAGGCTGCAGCCGCTGCGGCGTGCCGGTTGCGTCGCCCGTGCCGTTGGTGCGGGTCCGCGTCGATGACCGCCATTACGCCCCAGGCATCCGCACGCGACGCCGGCCCGTCGCCGTCCTCGCAGCGATCGCGCATCGACCGCCGATCCGCGTAACCGGCCGCCCATCTGCATCGCGGCCGGCGCGCGCATGAGCGGAGCGATACCTTCCGTCATCGCATTCATCCGCCCATCCTTCTATCAGGAGTCCTTTCATGCCAGCCCGTAGCGCGATGCGATGCCCGTCCAGGAGGCCGACATGATCGAACCGAACCCGGCCCCCCCGGCGCGGCATCGCGCGCGCCGCTGGATCGTCATCTGCGTGCTCGCCGTGCCGCTCGTGCTGATCGTCTTTCATCTGCTGCACCGAACGAAACCGGTGCGCGCGAATCCGGCACAGGTCGTCGGCGTCGCGACTGCATCGACGGGCGACATGCCGGTCGTGCTGAACGAGCTCGGCACGGTCACGCCGGTCGCGACCGTGACCGTGCTGCCGCAACTGAGCGGCTATCTGACCGAAGTCGGCTATCGCGAAGGCGAGGAAGTCGCCAAGGGCCAGTTCCTCGCGCAGATCGACCCGCGCCAGTACCAGATCAGCAAGCAGCAGGCGCAGGCCCAGCTCGCTAAGGACGAGGCGAGCCTCGCGCAGGCGCGCGCCGATCTCGCCCGCTACGCGCAGCTGGCGCAGAACAAGTCGATCGCCGAGCAGACCTACCAGGACGCGCAGTTCACCGTGCAGCAGGACGAAGCGGCGATCCAGGCGGACCGCGCGAACATCGCGCAATACGATCTCGATCTCGCGTATTGCCACATCACCGCGCCGGTGGCGGGCCGCGTCGGCCTGCGGCTCGTCGATCCGGGCAACTACGTGACGTCGTCGAGCACGACCGGCATCGTCGTGATCACGCAGATGAAACCGATGACCGTGCAGTTCACGGTGCCGCAGAACGCGCTGTCGTCCGTCCTCCAGCGCGTAGGCGCAGGCGCGAAGCTGCCGGTCACCGTCTATTCGAGCGACGACGACAAGCAGGTCGCCACCGGCACGCTGTACGCGATCGGCAACCAGATGGCGACCGCGACCGGCACCGTCACGCTGCGCGCGACCTTCGCGAACGACGACGAAGCGCTGTTCCCGAACGAATTCGTCAACGTGCGGCTCGGCGTCGACACGCTGCACGGCACGGTGCTCGTGCCGACCGCCGCGGTGCAGAGCGGTGCACCGGGCGACTACGTGTATCTGGTCAACGCGAACCGTACGGTGTCGGTGCACAAGGTCACGCTCGGCCCGAGCGACGGTCGCACCACGGCGATCGTCGCTGGGCTCGCCGCCGGCCAGCAGGTCGTGACCGACGGCGTCGACCGGCTCAGCGACGGCGCGGCGATCCGCATCGCGGCGCCCCGCGCGGGTGGCGCGCACCCGGCGTCCGGCGCGGCGGCAGCGCCGGCGGCCTCCCATGCCCACCGGCCGGCCGCGGCCGGCGCGGCATCCGGCGCGGCGTGACCCGACGCGACGCGGCAACCGATCCGATGAATATCTCCCGCCCCTTCATCCTGCGGCCCGTCGCGACGCTGCTGCTGACGATCGCGCTCGTGCTCGCCGGCGCAGTCGCGGTCCGTTTCCTGCCGGTGTCGTCGCTGCCCGACGTCGACTACCCGACGATCCAGGTGCAGACCTTCTACCCTGGTGCGAGCCCCGACGTGATGGCGACGACCGTCACCGCGCCGCTCGAGGTCCAGCTCGGCGAGATCCCCGGTCTGCAGCAGATGATCTCGTACAGCTCGGAAGGCGCGTCGGTCATCACGCTGCAGTTCGACCTGTCGGTCAGCCTCGACGTCGCCGAGCAGAACGTGCAGCAGGCGATCAACGCGGCGAACAGCTACCTGCCGAGCGGCCTGCCCGCGCCGCCGACGTATGCGAAGGTGAACCCGGCCGACCAGCCGGTCCTCACGCTCGCGGTCACGTCGAATTCGATGTCGCTCACGCAGTTGCAGGACACCGCGAACAACCGGCTCGCCACCAAGATCTCCGAAGTGCCGGGCGTCGGCCTCGTCACGACGGCGGGCGGCCACGTGCCGGCCGTGCGCGTCGAAGCCGATCCGCACAAGCTCGCCGCGTACGGGCTGAGCATGGACGACCTGCGCACGCTGCTCGCGAACGTGAATGTCAGCCAGCCGAAGGGCAACTTCGACGGCCCCGATCTCGACTACACGATCAACTCGAACGACCAGATCACCGACCCGAGCGCGTATCTCGGCACGGTGATCGCGTACCAGAACGGCGCGCCGGTGTTCCTGCGCGACGTAGCCCGCGTGTCGCAGGCGCCGCAGGACGTCGAGCGCGGCGCGTGGCTGAACCGCACGCCCGCGATCGTGCTGAACGTGCAGCGTCAGCCGGGCGCGAACGTGATCGCGACCGTCGACCAGATCAAGCGGCAGCTTCCCGCACTCGAAGCGACGCTGCCGGCCGGCATGCACGTGCAGATCGTCGGCGACGGCACCGGCGTCATCCGTGCGTCGGTGTTCGATGCCGCGACCGAGCTCGTGCTGGCCGTCGCGCTCGTCGTGATGGTGATCTTCGTGTTCCTGCGCAACCTGCCCGCGACGCTGATCCCGAGCATCGCGGTGCCGGTGTCGCTGATCGGCACGGTTGCCGCGATGGTCGAGCTGCACTACTCGATCGACAACCTGTCGCTGATGGCGCTGATCATCGCGACCGGATTCGTCGTCGACGATTCGATCGTGATGATCGAGAACATCGTTCGCTACATCGAGCAAGGCATGCCGCCGCTCGACGCCGCGTTGAAGGGCGCCGGACAGATCGGCTTCACGATCCTGTCGCTGACGGTCTCGCTGATCGCGGTGCTGATTCCGCTGCTGTTCATGGGCGGCGTGATCGGCCGCCTCTTCAGCGAATTCGCGGTCACGCTCGCGGTGACGATCCTGATTTCGGCAGTGGTGTCGCTGACCGTCGTGCCGATGCTGTGCGCGCGCATCCTGCGGCCCCATTCGGAAGCGCAGTCGCATGCCGGCCGCTTCGAGCGCGTCAGCGAACGGCTGTTCGACCGCACGCTCGGCGCATACGAGCGCGCGCTGGCCTGGGTGCTGCGGCACCAGACGCTGACGCTCGTCGTCGCGCTCGCGACGCTCGCGCTGACGCTGATCCTCTACATCGCGATTCCGAAGGGGCTGTTCCCGGTGCAGGACGTCGGCACGATCCAGGGGATCAGCGTGGCCGACACGTCGGTGTCGTACGCGGCGATGGTCGAGCGCCAGTCGCAACTGGCCGATACGCTGCTCAAGGATCCGGACGTCGCGTCGCTCACGTCGTACGTCGGCATCGACGGCGTGAACGCTACGCTCAACAACGGCCGCTTCCTGATCAACCTGCGCCCGCATGGCGACCGTTCGACCAGCGCGGAAGCCATCGCGCGGCGGCTCCAGCAGGAAACGGCCGGCGTGCCGGGCGTGCGGCTCTACCTGCAACCGGTGCAGGACCTGACGCTCGACACGACGCTGTCGCCGAACCAGTATCGCTTCGTGCTGCGCGGCCCGAGCCGGCAGGCGTTGCAGCAGGTCGTGCCCGCGCTCGTCGCGAAGCTGAAGCAGGTGCGCTCGATCACCGACGTGCAGAGCGATCTCGACGTCGACGGGCTCGGCGTGCAGGTCGACGTCGACCGCCAGGCGGCCGCGCGCTACGGGATCACGCCGGCGACGATTGACAACGCGCTGTACGATTCGCTCGGCCAGCGCATCGTGTCGACGATCTTCGAGCAGTCGAACCAGTATCGCGTGATCCTGGTCGCGAAGCCCGAGGCAATGCCGAACGTCGCGTCGCTCGGCAGCCTTTACCTGCCGAGCCAGACGAGCAGCGGCGGCCAGGTGCCGCTGAGCCAGATCGCAACGATCCGGCTCGCGAAGACGCCGCTCGCGATCCGCCATCTCGCGCAGTTCCCGGCCGTCACGGTGTCGTTCAACCTCGCGAGCGGCGCGTCGCTGAGCACGGCGGTCGACGACGTGCGTCGCGTCGAGCGCGACGCCGCGCTGCCGCCATCGATCCAGTCGTCGTTCCAGGGTGCGGCGGCCGCGTTCGAGGATTCGCTGTCGAGCGAAGTCTATCTGCTGGTCGCCGCGCTGGTCGCCGTCTACATCGTGCTCGGCGTGCTGTACGAGAGCTTCATCCACCCCGTCACGATCCTGTCGACGCTGCCGTCCGCCGGGATCGGCGCGCTGCTCGCGCTGATGATCGCCGGCACCGATCTCGACGTGATCGGGATCATCGGCATCGTGCTGCTGATCGGCATCGTGAAGAAGAACGCGATCATGATCGTCGACTTCGCGCTCGAAGCGGAACGCGTGCACGGCAAGGCACCGGCCGATGCGATCTTCGAGGCGTCGCTGCTGCGCTTCCGCCCGATCCTGATGACGACCTTCGCGGCGATGCTCGGCGCGCTGCCGATGCTGGTCGGCACCGGCACGGGCTCGGAGCTGCGCCGCCCGCTCGGCCTCGCGATCATCGGCGGCCTCGCGCTCAGCCAGATCCTCACGCTGTTCACGACGCCGGTGGTCTACCTGCTGTTCGACCGGCTGGCCGCGCGCGTGCGGCGTCGGCGTGAAGCCGCCGCGCCCGGCGACGCCGCGCCCGATGGCGGGAGCGCGTCGTGAACCCGGCCGCGCTGTTCATCCAGCGGCCGGTCGCGACCACGCTGCTCGCGATCGCGATCCTGCTGTCCGGCACGCTCGCGTACTTCCGGATGCCGGTCGCGCCGCTGCCGAACGTCGCCTATCCGGTGATCGTCGTGCAGGCGAACATGGCGGGCGCAAGCCCCGAGATCATGGCGTCGACCGTGGCCGAGCCGCTCGAACGGCGGCTCGAAACGATCGCCGACGTGCAGGAACTCACGTCGATGAGCTACGTGGGCTCGTCGCTGATCGTGATCGAGTTCGGCCTCGACCGCGACATCAACGGCGCCGCCCGCGACGTGCAGGCCGCGATCCAGGCCGCGCGCGCGGACCTGCCGACCACGCTGCGTTCGAACCCGACCTACCGGCAATACAACCCGGCCGACGCGCCCGTGATGGTGCTCGCGCTGACCTCCGACACGCTGACGTCCGCGCAGCTCTACGACTCGGCCGATTCGGTGATCCAGCAGCAGTTGTCGCAGATCAAGGGCGTTGGCCAGATCACGCTCGGCGGCGGCGCATTGCCGTCGGTGCGGGTCGAACTGCAGCCCGGCAAGCTGAACAGCTACGGGATCGGGCTCGAGGACGTGCGCGCGTCGCTCGGCTCGGCGAACGCGGACAGCCCGAAGGGCCATCTCGACCAGGGCGGCCACCGCTACGAGATCCTGTCGAACGACCAGATCGCCACGGCCGCGCCGTTTCGCGATCTCGTCGTCGCGTACCGCAACGGCGCCGCCGTTCACCTGCACGACGTCGCGCAGGTGCTCGATTCGAACGAGAACGTGCGCAACGCGGGCCTCTACAACGGCAAGCAGGCCGTGCTCGTGATCGTGTTTCCGCAGCCGGGCGGCAACGTCGTCAATACGGTCAGGCAGATCCGCGCACGGCTGCCGGTGATCGAGGCCGCGCTGCCGGGCTCGGTGCGCGTCGGCATCGCGGTCGATCATTCGCAGTCGATCAACGCGTCGGTGTCCGACACCGGGCGCACGCTCGGCATCGCCGTGCTGCTCGTCGTCGGCGTGGTGTTCGTGTTCCTGCTGTCGCCGCGCGCGACGCTGATTCCGGCCGTCGCGCTGCCGCTGTCGATCATCGGCACGTTCGGGCCGATGGTCCTGCTCGGCTACAGCATCGACAACCTGTCGCTGATGGCGCTCACGATCGGCACCGGCTTCGTCGTCGACGATGCCGTGGTCGTGCTCGAGAACGTCACGCGCTTTCTCGAAGCCGGCTACGCGCCGAAGGAGGCTGCGTTGCGCGGCAGCGCGGAAGTCGCGTTTACGGTCGTGTCGATGAGCGTGTCGCTGATCGCGGTGTTCCTGCCGATCCTGCTGATGCCCGGCATCGTCGGCCTGCTGTTCCACGAGTTCGCGGTCACGCTGTCGATCGCGATCCTGCTGTCGATGGTGATCTCGCTGACCGTCACGCCGACGATGTGCGCGTACGTGCTGAGCCGCCAGCGCATCGATGCGAAGCCGTCCCGCATCGGCCGCCGCATCGCCGCGACGCTCGACGGGCTGCACGACGCGTATTCGCGCTCGCTTGACGCCGTGCTCGACCGTGCGCCGCTCGTCGGCGTGCTGCTGATCGCGCTCGTCATCGGCAACCTGCTGCTGTTCCGCCTGCTGCCCGCGACCTTCTTCCCCGAGCAGGACAACGGCACGCTGATGGGCCAGATCATCGCGGATCAGAGCATCTCGTTCGGCGCGATGCGGCAAAAGCTCGCGCAGCTTCAGGCCATCGTCCAGCAGGATCCCGCCGTCGCGGCGGTGGCCGGCTTCACCGGCGGTCGCGCGCTGAACACCGCGAACGTGTTCGTCGCGCTGAAGCCGCTCGCGCAGCGCCATGCATCGGCCACCGAGGTCGTCAACCGGCTGCGGCCGAAGCTGGCGGCCGTATCCGGCGCGCGACTGTTCCTGCAGGCGCAGCAGGACTTGCGGATCGGCGGCCGGCAGTCGGCCGCCGAATATCAGTACACGCTGACGAGCGACGATCCGGCCGCGCTGACCACGTGGACGCCGCGCCTCGTCGACGCGCTGAACCGCTACCGCGGCCAGCTCGTCGACGTGAATTCGGATCTGCAGCAGCAAGGGCTGCAAACGACCGTGACGATCGACCGCGCAACCGCGAAACGCTACGGGTTCGATCCGGACCAGATCGACAACGTGCTGTACGACGCATTCGGCCAGCGCACCGTGTCGACGATCTATAACCAGTTGAACCAGTACTTCGTCGTGATGGAAGTCGCGCCGCGGTACTGGCAGTTCCCGTCCTCGCTCGGCCGGATCTTCGCGAGTACCGCCGCCGGCAACGCGAGCGGCACCGCGCAGACCCAGTACTCGTCGGCCACCGTGCCGGCCGCCGCCGCGACCCTCGCGGCCGGAGCGACGGTCGGCGTCGCGACGGCGGCCGCCGGCGGCACGACCAATGCGCTGAATGCGAACGCGGAAGCGAATGCATCCACCAACAGCATCTCGAACAGCAAGGGCGGCAGTTCGACCGGCAGCGCCGACAGCACGTCGGCCGAAACGATGGTGCCGCTCACCGCGCTCGCGCTGTTCTCGAACAGCCATACCGCGACGCAGGTGAACCACCAGGGCGGACTCGTCGCCGCGACCATCTCGTTCAACCTGCCCGTACACGGCTCGCTGAGCGATGCGGCCACCGCGATCGCCGACGCCGAGCAGTCGATCGGCATGCCCGCGTCCGTACACGGCGCGTTCGCCGGCGCGGCGCAGGCGTTCACCAGCTCGATGAACGCGGTGCCGCTCCTGATCGTCGCGGCGCTCGCAGTCGTCTACATCGTGCTCGGCGTGCTGTACGAGAACACCATCCATCCGCTGACGATCCTGTCGACGCTGCCGTCCGCCGGCATCGGCGCGACGCTTGCGCTGCTCGTGTTCGGCGTGCCGTTCTCGGTGATCTCGATGATCGGCTTCATCCTGCTGATCGGCATCGTGAAGAAGAACGGGATCATGATGGTCGACGTCGCGATCGCGCTGCAGCGCGACGAAGGCGTCGACGCGCGGCGCGCGATACACGAGGCCGCCGTGCGGCGCCTGCGGCCGATCATGATGACCACCGCCGCGGCCGTGCTCGGCGCGCTGCCGCTCGCGCTCGCGATCGGCCAGGGCGCGTCGCTGCGCCAGCCGCTCGGCGTGACGGTGATGGGCGGGCTCGTGATCAGCCAGGTGTTCACCCTCTATACGACGCCCGTGATCTATCTGTATCTCGACCGGCTGCGCGAACGACTCGCGCGCAGCTCGTCGCGGTGGCCGCGCCAGCAGCGGCCCGAATCGAGGCCCTGATCGATGAAACTCCCCCACTCCGTTCCGGCACCGGTGCAGCGCGCGTCGCGGCTGCACGCCCGCGTGCTCTGCGTCGCGGCCGCGCTCGCCGTCGCCGGCTGCGCGGTCGGCCCCGACTATCATCGTCCGGCCGTCCCGACGCCCGCGACGTATCGCGAACTGCCGGGCTGGACCCTCGCGCGGCCCGATGCCGACGGCCCGAAGGGCGACTGGTGGACCGCCTTCCGCGACCCGCTGCTCGACCAGCTCGAACCGCTCGTCACCGTGTCGAACCAGACCGTCCGGCAGGACTACTACAACTACCAGCAGGCACTCGCGCTGGTGCGCGAAGCACGCGCAGGGCTGTTTCCGACCGTGTCAGTCACGAGTTCCGCCACGCGGCAACACATGACCGGCGCGGGCACGCCGTCGGTCGCGAATGCCGGCGCGCTCGAAGGCGACGTGAGCTGGTCGCCCGACCTGTGGGGCCAGGTGCGGCGCACCGTCGAGGAACGCAAGGCCAGCGCGCAGGCCGGCGCCGCGACCTATGCGAATGCCGCGCTGTCCGAGCAGGTGACGCTCGCGACGACGGTGATCGACCTGCGCGTCACCGATGCGAACCGCGACCTGCTCGACGCGGCCGTCAAGGCCGACCAGGCGTACCTGCGCGTGATCGCCGACCAGGACAAGGCCGGCACGATTCCGCCGTCCGATCTCGTCACCGCGCAAACGCAGCTCGAGAGCGCGCAGTCGAGCCTGATCGCGCTCGACGTGTCGCGCGAGAAGTACGTGCATGCGATCGCGGTGCTGGTCGGCCGTAATCCGGAGGATCTCGACATCGCGCATGACGCGACGCTGCCCGCGCTGCCCGACGTCCCGGTGGGCGTGCCGTCGACGCTACTGCAGCGGCGGCCGGATATCGCCGTCGCGGAGCGGCAGATGGCGGCCGGGAACGCGTCGATCGGCGTCGCGATCGCGGCGTACTATCCGACGATCTCGCTGTCTGCCGTGGCCGGTTTCTCCGCATCGCCGCTCGCGGGGCTGCTGCATGTCGCGAACTATGTGTGGTCGCTCGGCGCCAGCGCGTCGGAAACGCTGTTCGATGGCGGCGAGCGCAGTGGCGAAGTCGCGGCCGCTAAAGCTGCTTACGATGCAGCGGTCGCGAACTATCGCGGCACCGTGCTCGGTGCGCTGCAGAACGTCGAGGACGATCTGGCAAGCGTGCGCGTGCTCGCCGACCAGGCCGCCGTGCTCGAACGCGCGGTGGCCGATGCGAGGCGCGGTGCCGACATCGCTTTCAATGAATATCAGGCGGGCACCGTCGACTATACGACGGTCGCCACCGCGCAGACGACGCTGCTCGCGCTAGAGGAAAATGCATTGACCGTGCAGCAGGAACGCCTCGTCGCGACTGCGACGCTGTTCGGCGATCTGGGAGGCGGGTGGTCGGATTCGGCGCTCAATGCGGCGCCGCCGAAACCGCAGCGGGAAAACGCGCCGGGATGACGGGCGGCGGGCTGTGTCGTCGCGGGCACGAATTCGGTTCGTGCCCGTAACCCGTTACTTCGCGAGCAGCGTCTTCAAATAATCGACCCGCTGCTTCGTGATCGTGAGGAGACAGTCTCTCGTGATCAAGCCAGGGCCCTCGCCTTGCGATTGCGACGCCTCGGCTGCGATATAGCCATTGCACTGCTTGTCCCTGTAGTCGAGCCAGGCTTTCTGCGATTGCTCGAACGCGTTCTTGTATTGCGTGGACGCGTATATTTTTCGATAGACCGCGTTGAGTTCCTGCTTCGATTCGGTCAGGGAACGGTCGACACACGACAAATCGTCGTAGACGGTGCCGTTGCCGACGCATGGGTCGGCCAGCGCGCTCAGGGGCAGCAGCAGCAATGCAAGGCTGATCGTCTTTTTCATGGCTTCTTCTTCGCGAGATCGGGGGTCTGCATGATTCCGGAGGCTCCATGGTAAAGGAGCGGGTTCATGAGGCAGCCGGTGCCCGTGTGCGATCAGGTCGGACGGCAGCTACCGGCCCGAGGCGATGGCGCTCGAGTCCGCAGGACGTTGCCGTTAGCCGCGCGTGTCGACCCAGTTGCGTGCCCAGCGGGCCGAGTGCTGCAGCGCCTGTCTTTCACTCGGAAAGTAATCGAGCGAATAGAACTGGTAGCGGCCTTCGACGCACGAGCTACCGCTGCGTTCGAGCAGCAGGTTGGATGAAAAACTACCGTCGGGCAAGCGATGCGCCGAGGGTTGGACGGCATAGCCGTTGTACTGTTGAATTCGTTTGTTCTGCATTTTTAATTTTAATAATGATGTTCGGGTGCGCGCGTGCCGTGCGAAACATGCACCGATTCAAAGCCATTGCGGGCTGAATCAAAAGCAGTCGGAAAGCGCGAAAAAGGCGTTGCTGCCGGAGGGGGAGAGTGAAGTGCAACGAGGCATGTGGCGCGTGGCAGGCTGCTGAATAAACCGATGCAGCCAAGCGCGATCGCGCCAGCTTTAGGAGACAACGCTCCGTGAGGGTGTCGCTGCGACCCGGCGTCCGTCGCGGAAAACCGGGCCCTTCAAACTTACAGCGGCTGGATGTTGGCCGCTTGCAGACCCTTCGGGCCTTGCTTCGTTTCGAAGCTCACTTTCTGGTTTTCAGCGAGCGTCTTGAAGCCGTCAGTCCGGATTTCGGAGAAGTGCGCGAAAAGATCGTCGCCGCCCTTGTCCGGAGTGATGAAGCCAAAGCCTTTGCTGTCGTTGAACCACTTAACGATACCGGTATCCATGATGAATCCTTGAGGAAAAAATATGAAGATTTGCTCTGTTGAAGAGCGCTTGAAGCGTCAAGGAGAGAGAGGACAACGAATACCGCTGGGGGGAGCGAGAAATTGATGAACAGCAATCGGACTTCTTGGACTTCGACGCACACCTTAACTGCCGGGAACGGCAGAGTCAATGGTTATCTTGTAACTGTGTCGCCAGGCAGTCCGGTTTGAGGGCAAGGCGAGGCGATGTGGCTCCTGCTCGCTTCGCGGGACGTTGCCGTGCCGTTGCGTCGGCCAGATACGCCGGACGTTAGTGAAGCCAAATTTTCTACGATTCCAATCCCATTTGCCGAATGGCAGCGTCCGGCAGACAGCGGCCAAGGCTATTGGCCGCTGTCTGCCCGCAAGCGACGACCAGTTCGATTCCTCGGACGTCCGTTCTTCGTTGGGGAACGGACGTCATCTCAAGGCCGGCGTCGCGCGTCCCCGTCACTCGCCATTTGGAATATGAGCCTTGCCCTCTCTCTAGCGACTTCTGGTGCCTGTTGCCGGCTCGCCAATCGGCAAAGAGACGCCGATGGATTCCGGCTTTTCCTGGGAGGTGTCGACAACGCCGAGGTCGGGATCGCGATTCAGGACCGCACGGGCCCGACCGACATCCATCGCACCCTCCCAGCGGGCGACCACGATGGTCGCCACGCCATTGCCGATAAGGTTCGTGACGGCGCGTGCTTCGTTCAGGAAGCGGTCCACGCCCAGAAGCAGTACGAGCCCCGAAACCGGTATTTTGTGCATCGACGCAAGTGTCGCTGCGAGTGCGACGAAGCCCGCCCCCGCCACGCCAGCCGACCCCTTCGACGTCAGCAGCAGGACGCCAAGCACGACGAACTGATCGAGCAGCGTCAGATGGATGTTCATCGCCTGCGCAACGAACATCGCTGCCATCGTGAGGTAGATCGCGGTACCGTCGGCGTTGAACGTGTAGCCGGTCGGCAGCACCATGCCGACGACAGGCCGCGAGCAGCCGAGATGCTCCATCTTGACGAGCATCTGAGGCAGCACTGCCTCGGTCGACGCCGTGCCGAGCGTGATCAGAATCTCGTCCCGGATATAGCGAAGATACTTCCAGAGCGACAGCCCGCAGAGTCGCATGACAATTCCGAGTACGACCACGACAAAGAAAATCGACGTGAGGTACAAGGAAAGCATCAATTGTCCGAACGACGCCAGCGTGCCGAGGCCATACTTCGCGATGGTGAATGCCATGCCGCCGAACGCGCCTACCGGTGCGACGTACATCACGATACGCACAACGCCGAACATGCCCTGCAGGAACATGTCGAGCATATCGACGAGCGGAGTGGTGCGCGGGCCGAGTTTCGCCAGTGAGATGGCGAACAGCACGGAGAAGAAGATGATCGGCAGGATTTCGCCGTTCGCAAACGCGCCGACGACGCTGCTCGGCACGATGCTCATCAGGAACCCTACCGCCGTGTGTTCGTGCGCGGCGTGGGCGTAGCTCGCGATCGCCGAGCTGTCGATGTGCGTCGGGTCGATGTTCATGCCGCTGCCCGGCTTGATCGTGTTGACGACAAAGAGACCGACAAGAAGCGCAATGGTCGACGCCGCTTCGAAGTAGAGCACCGCCTTGACCCCGACGCGTCCTGCTTCGTGCAGGTCATTCATTCGCGCGATGCCCACGACGACCGAAGCGAAGATGATGGGCGCGAGCAACATACGGATCAGCTTGATGAACAGGTCGCCAAGGGGTTTGAGATCGGCGCCGATATCCGGGTAGAAGTGACCGACAAGAATGCCGGCCGCGATACCGATCAAGACCTGGACGTAGAGCTTCGAAAGGGTCTTTTTGAGTTTTGAGGGCTGCATGTCTGTCTCCTGAGCATGGCGCCATCCACGTGAATCCGGGCGACCGCCAACCGCTGTGCGTGCAGCGGTTGTGTTCCGGTCGCGGCTCTGCTTCTTTCACCCATTCCCCGAAAGGACGAAGTGCCGGCCCTCGATGACCATTCATGGCCGGCACATGCAGTCATGTGTCAAGCAGACAGCTTCTGCATTTCCGCGAACAGGTCTGCCTTGCCTTCGAAACCAATACCCGGCAGGTCCGGCATGGTGATGTAGCCGTTGTCGACCTTCACGCCATCGGGGAAGCCTCCGTATGGCTGGAACAGATCCGGGTACGATTCGTTGCCACCGAGGCCGAGACCGGCGGCGATGTTCAGCGACATTTGGTGGCCGCCGTGCGGGATGCAGCGGCTCGGCGACCAGCCGTGCTGACGCAGCATGTCAAGCGTGCGCAGATACTCGACGAGACCATAGCTCAGCGCGCAGTCGAATTGCAGCCAGTCGCGATCCGCTCGCATGCCTCCGTAGCGGATGAGGTTGCGCGCGTCCTGCATCGAAAACAGGTCCTCGCCGGTCGCCATCGGCTTGTCGTAGTAGTTGCGCAGCGTGGCCTGCAGTTCAAAGTCGAGCGGATCGCCCGGTTCCTCGTACCAGAACAGGTCATATTGCGAGAGGGCCTTCGCGTACTGGATCGCGGTATCGAGATCGAAGCGGCCGTTCGCATCGACAGCGAGTTTCTGGCCGTCGCCCAGCACGCTCAGGATCGAGTCGATGCGGCGAAGGTCTTCGTCCAGCGACGCGCCGCCGATCTTCTTCTTCACGACCGTATAGCCGCGATCGATATAGCTGCGCATCTCGTCCTTCAGCTTGTCGTGATCCTGGCCCGGATAGTAGTAGCCGCCCGCTGCGTAGACGAAGATTTTGCGGTTCGGCTGGCCGTTGCCGTAGCGGTCGGCCAGCAACTGGAACAGCGGCTTGCCTTCGATCTTGGCCGCTGCGTCCCATACCGCCATGTCGATCGTGCCAATGGCGACCGAGCGCTCGCCGTGGCCACCCGGCTTTTCGTTGGTGAACATCGTCGCCCAGATCTTGTGCGGGTCGAGGTTGTCGCCCGCGTCGTCGACGAGTGAGGCGGGATCGGCTTCGAGAATCCGCGGGATGAAGCGCTCGCGCATCAGCTTGCCCTGACCGTAACGGCCGTTCGAATTGAAGCCGTAGCCGACGACCGGCTTGCCGTCGCGGATCACATCGGTAATCACGGCAACGAGGCTCAACGTCATCTTGCTGAAGTCGATGTAGGCGTTGCGGATCGGGGAACTGATCGGAACGGTCTTTTCGCGAATCTCGACGATTCTCATGGCGGTGCCTCCTGGTCTGACACGTTTGCTGGATGTCTGAATTGCATGCGCGCTGCTGCAACGGGACGTAGCATAGCTCCGGGAGAACGGCCTATACTTCACCTATATTCATTTCATTTTTCACCAAAAGTGAGAACTGACTCTACGACCGATTTCGAATTTTTCGTCCAGCTGGCGAAGCTGAAGAGCCTGTCTGGCGCGGCGCGCTCACTGGGGCTCACGCCTCCTGCGGCGACAAAGCGACTGGGCATTCTTGAGGAAAGGTTTGGTACCCGGCTGGTCAACCGGACGACGCGCAGCGTCAGCCTGACCCCTGAAGGCGAGACCTATGCGCGATATGCCGCGCAGATTCTCGACCAGGTGCGGGAAATGGAGGATGCAATCGCGGGGACGCCAGCCGATCCGCACGGCCGCCTGCGCATCAACGCAACCTTGGGATTTGGGCGCACGACAATTGCGCCTTTAGTGTCCGCATTCGCGAAACGGTATCCGCACGTCGATATCCAGTTCGTGGTGACGGACCGTCCCGTCGATCTGGTCGAAGGCGCTTTCGATATGGCGATCAGGTTTGGCGAGTTGCCGGATCAGCGGTTGAGAGCACGCCGTCTGATGAGCAATCGCCGGTTTCTGTGTGCCTCACCGAAGTATCTCGAGCGGCACGGGGTTCCGCAGCGCAAGGAGGATCTCGTCAATCATCGCTGCATTATCCACACGCAGAACGACGATGCATTCGGCGTCTGGAGATTCGTGCAGGACGATCATCTTGAGGCTTTGAAGGTGAATGGCTCACTCTCCAGCAACGATGGGGACATCGTGCTCCGGTGGGCCCTGGACGGTCATGGCATTCTCATTCGCTCTGAATGGGATCTCGCAAAATACGTCCAGAGCGGGAGACTCAGCCTGGTGCTGCCCGAAGTGGGTTTGCCGTCCGCGGATTTGTTCGTCTACTACCCCGGCCAGCGCAACCAATCGACTCGCGCTCGGGCGTTCATAGACTTTCTGGTCAAGCATTTCGAAGCGCCGTTTATTCCGGTCGACACCGGCAAAGCCGTTCCTGCGCGCAGGAGACCCGGTCGAGCAGGGAACTGACCATGTGGGAACGGGGTGTTTGTGTCGACAAGAGCGCCGACGTTCAATCGCGGCGCTCGTTCGGCGCACGATGCGGTCTTATGCCAGAGCGCTGAACCCGCGTTTACAGGTCAAGCGTAACTGACCGCTTCGGAGCGCAACCGGGAGACTCAACACGTGCGGGCGGCCGGCCGAAAATGACCGAACTCCGCCGTCCCCACCGGAGACCGGCCAACCGGCACACGCTCACTCCGGCCTGCTCAAGCCGCCGGAGAACCCGGGGATGCCAAAGCCGCATTCCCCCGGTTACGGCGAGCACACGCCCCTGCGACACCTCGGCATACGTCGCTCCGACGACGTATCAACCTTGGCGAAGCCACATGCACGCCGCCTTGAGCCGCACCGCCCTGCTACCGTCGCGTCGCGAGAAAATTCCGCGCGCTACGCGTGAAGCGCGACCACGGCCCGGCCCGTCGGCCAGCGCCCTGCTCGGCAAACCCGCCGAGCGCCGCCCTCATCATCGCCAGTTCGCTCGCGAGCGCGGTATCGCATCCGAAGCTGCCCGCCGCCGCGACATCGACGATGCGGATCGCCTGGTCCACGCACATCTTCGCGTAAGCGGCAGTGGCATCGGCATCGGCGCGCGCGCTCAGCGTCGCATCGGCCAGCTTGCTCGCCCACAGCGCAAGTGCCTCGATCGGCGCACTGCCGTCGCGCACGAGCGCCTTGCCGACTTCCATCGCGACGAGGTGTGCGTCCTCGTTACCCGCGAACGATAGCGTCCGGCTGCGCACCGCGTGGTTGCGGTGCGCGGCACGCATCGGCGGCGTCAATCCGGTCAGATTCGCGATCCACGCCTCCGCGGCCCCCAGATACGCGTGCGAGCGCGCCGCCAGATCGCAATCGAACACGGCGTCCGCATGGGTTGGCGCATGTCGCATCGCGAGCAGCCAGTAACCGAGGAATGCGCGATATGCGGCGGCCGGCCCGACGTAGCCCGCATGCGCCTTGAAGAATTCGACGCAGCGATCGGCCGTGCGATCGCCGATGCCTGGAATACCCTCGGGCAACTCGATGCGCAGCCCGACGATCACGCGCTCGACCGCCGGCACGTTGCGGCCGCACGCGAGCGCGAGAAACGGCAGCGCAATCCAGTGTGCGTCGTGGTGGGCGACGAGTCTGTCGCAATACGACTGCCATTGCGCAAGGGGATTGCGCGCGACGACGATGTGCAGGACATCGGGGAAGGTGCGGCGCATCCACGCCAGGCGACCGGGCGATTCGCCGAAGCGGAACACGGGAATGCAATCCCGCTCGAACGCCTGCGTCATCAAGGTCCGCAGAAAATGTTCGATGTCGCTCGCATATTCGGGCGTCGCCTCTTCGAACTGGTTGGCCGAAAAGGCCGTTTCGACACGCGACATGCCGAGCGCGTCGCGCCTCAGCGACTCGGACACGCTCATGGACGGTCTTGCGCCGCAGGCCGACATCGCCGCCGGCGCACCCTCCGACCCGGTGCTCGCGTATTGCTCGTAGTCGACCGACGCGACCATCTCGCGCAGCGGTTCGTCATAGGCGACCACGCCGTCGAGATCGCGCAGGCACGACCACAGCCAGCCATCGGTCACCCCATATCCGGAATGCAGAAACACCGCTTGCGTCGAGGTCATGAATGCCGTCGTCAGATCGTTGCGTGGGAGTTTCCATCACGTCGATCCAGTGTAGGTGCCGCTGCGTTTACCCGCGTTACGGGTTTCGTTACGGGGATTTACCGTCGATGCCGACGCGGATGGAACACTCACTGCTTCGATTCGGGCCTGGCCCCCGGCGCAGAGAAACTTGCGTTTTTCTTCCGCTTTCCATATTTGTTGCGCGTGCAACCATATTGAAGACGGAGCGCCGTCCGCTGGCGACGCCCGCCACGCCGATACCGCCCGCACCACATATTTCAATGCAACGGTTCGAAATATTTCGTTAATCCGACTGGCGCAACCCCGCTTTTCGACACGAAAACCCCGTAAACGAAGGCACTTTTCGTACGACGAAGCGGAATCGATTACCGATCGTACACATCGCCGGCTGTTACTGTCGCCAAGTATCTCAATAATGATCGCCCACTCTTGCGCGCGATCCCGTTCATTCCGCTTACAACGAGGGCGACGCGCTTGCGCTGAATATGACGAAACAATCCTGAAATTTATTTGACGATGGTGTGACCTATTCTTTCGTCACCGCGCACTCCGGCCCCCACTGGACGCGGCAGTTCTCCGATAGTGAAAGCGAAAGTGAAAGGCCCGATCATGAATCACACGATGCATATGGAAGTCTCCAGCGAATCCGGGATTTCAGTGATCAGGTTCACGATCGACGGCCATACGTGCGCGCTCGGCGTGCGCGACATCGACGAGATGATCATGCAGCTCGCGGCCGCCCGCGCCGCGATGCAGCCGACGCATCCGCCCGAACCGCCGGACGGACGTTATCCGTTGCAGGTCGACCCGTGCTGGCGCGTGGACCGGCTTGCCGACTACAACGGCGCGGTACTGTCGATGCGTCACATCGGGATCGGCTGGATCGCGTTCGCACTGCCGTCCGTCAATTTGATGAACCTCGTCGAAGCGCTCGTTTGCGAGCCGGAAGCGAGCACGCCCATGAATCGCGCGATGCTGAACTGATGCGTTGACGGCACCGAGCGCCATCGTGCCGACGATCGCCTTCAATTCACTTATTTCGCCATACGAAACATATTGACGATTCACGCGATTCCGCGCCGGATCGCGTCCTTCCATTTCCTTATTCGAGGACACGCCCATCATGCGAACCCCTTCCCCGACCGCCGCGCTCGCCCAGCGCACCGCTGCCTATGCCCCGTCGGATTTCGGCGCATGCGCATGGCGCCTGCTGCCGATCGATACGCGACAAGCCGAAGCCGAGGCTGCCGGCATGCATGCGTTCGACGCGAGCCCGATAATCCGCTGCCGGCTGGCCGGCCGTTATGCAGCCGGGCTGCCGCTGAACGCGGCCTGCGGCAACGCGTACGCGACGGTGCGCCTGCTCGCCGAATCGCATGTCGACACGGTATCGCGACTGCGCGTACGCCATGCGCAATACAACGACGGGGCCCGCCCGCAGTGAAGACGCGTTCGATGAAGTTTCGCTGGCTTGCCCGGCTCTGCTGGCTCACGCCAGTCGCATTCCCCGTCCACGCGCAGCCGGCGCCGGCAGCGCAGGCGAAGCCCGGCGCGCCGGCAGCGACCGGTTTCGCGATCCGCGACATCCGCGTCGAAGGCCTGACGCGCGTCGAGCCGGGCACGGTATTCTCGTATCTGCCATTCAAGATCGGCGACACCTTCACCGACGACAAGGCATCCGCCGCGATCCGCGCGCTCTATGCGACCGGGTTCTTCAACGACGTGCGGATCGGCACCGACGGCGACGTCGTGATCGTCAACGTCGCCGAGCGCCCGGTGATCGGCACGATCGATTTCTCGGGCCTGCACGAGTTCGACAAGGACGCGATCGAAAAGGCGATGAAGTCGGTTGGCCTGGTGTCCGGGCGCGCATATGATCCGTCGCTCGTCAGCAAGGCCGAGCAGGAGCTGAAGCGCCAGTACCTGACGCGCGGCTATTACGCGGCCGAAGTGACGACCACCGTGAGCCCGATCGACCGCGCCCGCGTCGGGCTATTGTTCTCCGTCATCGAAGGGCCGAGCGCGAAGATCCGGCAAGTCGCCTTCATCGGCAACCACGTGTTCAGCGACAGCACGCTGCGCGACGAGATGCAGCTTGCCACGCCGAACTGGTTCTCGTGGTACACGAAGGACGATCTGTACTCGAAAGACAAGCTCGCGACCGATCTCGATGCCGTGCGCGCGTACTACCTCGATCGCGGTTATCTGGAATTCAACCTCGATTCGACCCAGGTATCGCTGTCGCCGGACCGCAAGGACATGGATCTGACGATCGTGCTGCACGAGGGCGCGCCGTACACGATCTCGGGCGTCCGGCTTGCCGGCGACCTGCTCGGGCGCGACGCCGAGCTGAACCACATCGTCGCGATCCACGCCAGCGAGCGGTTTTCCGCGGCGAAACTCAAGGACACGACGCAGGCGCTGATCGACAAGCTCGGCGAATACGGCTACGCGTTCGCGACCGTCAACGCCGTCCCGCAGATCGACGCGAAGCATCACACGGTCGACCTGACGCTGCAGGTCACGCCGGGGCGCCGCGTGTACGTGCGGCACATCACCATCTCCGGCAACACGCGCACGCGCGACGAGGTGATCCGCCGCGAGATGCGGCAGATGGAGGACGCGTGGTTCGACTCGTCGCGACTCAAGCTGTCGAAGGATCGCATCAACCGTCTCGGCTATTTCACCGACGTCGACGTGACGACCGTGCCGGTCGAAGGCACCAGGGATCAGGTCGACGTGGACGTGAAGGTCACCGAGAAACCGACCGGCACGATCTCGCTCGGCGTCGGCTACGGTTCCGGCGAAGGCCCGATCATCTCGGCCGGCGTGTCGCAGGACAACGTGTTCGGCAGCGGCCAGTCGATCGCCGTCAACGCGAACACGGCCACGACGATGCGCACGCTGAGCGTGTCGCAAACGGATCCGTACTTCACGATCGACGGCGTCAAGCGCATCACCGACGTGTACTACCGAACGACGCAGCCGCTCTACTACTCGAGCACGAACGACACCAGCTTCCGGATCGTGTCGTACGGCGTGGACACGAAGTTCGGCATCCCGTTCTCCGAAAGCGACATGGTGTATTTCGGGCTGGGGCTAGAACAGGATCGCCTCGATGTCGATTCGACGACGCCGCAGAGTTACATCGACTACGTGAACACGTTCGGTCGCGTGTCGAACGTCGCGCCGTTCACGATCGGCTGGTCGCGCGACATGCGCGACAGCGCGCTGATCCCGTCGCGCGGCTACTACATGCAGGCGAATGCGGAATACGGCACGCCGATCGGCACCGTGTCGTATTACAAGACCGACGTGCAGGCGCAGTACTACCACTCGTTCATGCGCGGCCTCGTGCTCGGCATGAACTTCCAGGCCGGCTACGGCAACGGTCTCGGCGGCCAGCCGTACCCGATCTTCAAGAACTACTTCGCGGGCGGCATCGGCTCGGTGCGAGGCTACGAGCCGAGCTCGCTCGGCCCGCGCGATGCGACGACAGGCGACCCGATCGGCGGCTCGAAGATGGTGGTCGGCAACGTCGAGATGACCGTGCCGCTGCCCGGCACCGGCTACGACCGCACGCTGCGCGTGTTCACGTTCGTCGACGGCGGCAACGTGTGGGGCACCGAAGGCAACAGCGTCGGCGCGAACGGCCTGCGCTACAGCTACGGGCTCGGGCTCGAATGGATCTCGCCGATCGGTCCGCTGAAGATCGACTATGCGCTGCCGATCGTGCGCCACGCGGGCGATCAATACCAGAAGTTCCAGTTCCAGATTGGCACGTCGTTCTGATCCCCCTTCCGGCCCGCTCGACGCCGCGCGCGGGGTGACGTCACGGCGCGCGCATGCTCGCCCGGCCGCGACAATCGACGGCCTCGCGATACCGGGCGTCGCGCGGTTGCGCGCATGGGCGGTCGCGGCGCTCGTCGACGTCGCGCTGTCGGTCGCGCTCGGCGCGCCGCGCAACGCCGATGCGCAATTGCTGAACGCGGCCGCCGATCCTTACCGGATCGGCGGCGCGTGGGGCCTGCGCATCGCGTCGCAGCTCGTCGAGCATCCGCTCGCGCCCGGGCAGACCGCGACGACGTTCGGCATCGGCGCGACGGCCACCGGCACCGTCGACGAGGACCTGTCGCTGCACGGCAACGCCGAACTGCGCCGCGGCCCGTCGGTCGTGAAAGCCGATGCGATCCACTATGACGAGGATACCGACACCGCCGATGCGTACGGCCACGTGCTGATCGTGCACGACGGCAACGCATTCTCCGGCCCCGACGCGCATCTGCGGATCGACAGCGTCGAAGGCACGATGGCGTCGCCGCACTACCGCTTCAGCCTCACCGGCGGCATGGGTTCGGGTTCGCGCATCGACCTGGTCGACGACTCGCGCGAAGTGGTCTACGACGGCACGTATACGACCTGCCACTGCACGACCTCGCCCGCGTGGTATCTGCATGCATCGCGACTCGACCTCGACAACGACGACGGCGAAGGCGTCGCGCACGACGGCGTGCTGGTATTCGCCGGCCTGCCGCTGTTCGCGTCGCCGTGGATGTCGTTTCCGCTGAACGGCGAGCGGCACACCGGGATCCTCCCGCCCACGTTCGCGGTCAGCTCGACGAGCGGCTACGACATCGCCGTCCCGGTCTACTTCAATCTCGCGCCGAACTACGACCTGACGGTCACGCCGCGGCTGATGACCAAGCGCGGCGCGATGCTGACGACCGACTTCCGCTATCTGAGTCCGACCTATTCCGGCTCGTTCTCCGCCAGCGTGCTGCCGGACGATGCGACGACGCACACCAACCGGTATTCGATCGCGTTCCAGCATCGCGAGAACCTCGGCAACGGCTTGGCCGCGTATGCGAACTACAACCGCGTGTCCGACGCATCGGTGCCGTCGGACTTCTCGAGCGCGAATTCGCTGGTGGTCGGCTCGCAGACGCTGTTCCAGCAGGAGGCGGGCGTGACGTGGAACCACGGTCCGTGGTCGGTGCTCGCGCGCGTGCAGAACTGGCAGTCGTTCACGACCGCGCCGCCGTACAACCGCGCACCGGAACTCGACGCGAAATACACGCGCTACAACGTCGGCGGATTCGATTTCGGCGTCGACGCGAACGCCACGCGCTTCACGATCCCGACCGCCGATTCGACCGAAGGCAACCGGATGACGTTCGATGCGCACGTGGCCTACCCGATCGTCGCGCCCGGCTGGTACATCACGCCGATGCTGCAGTGGCACGCGGCGTCGTACGACCTGACGTCGATCGGCAGCGACGCACCCGCCGGGCAGCCGAAGAATTTCACGGTCAACGTGCCGACCGCGAGCCTCGACATGGGCGCCACGTTCGAGCGCGCGGTCCGGCTGTTCGGCATCGACATGATCCAGACGCTCGAACCGCGGCTGTACTACGTCTATACGCCGTACCGCAACCAGACGTTCGCGCCCGCGTTCGACACCGCGCCGATCGACTTCGGCCTCGCGGAGATCTTCACCAGCAACCGCTTCGTCGGCGGCGATCGCGTGAGCGACATGAACCGGCTGACGGCCGGCGTCACCACGCGCTTCATCGACGCGGGCAGCGGCACCGAGCTCGCGCGTTTCGTCCTCGCGCAGGAATACTACTTCCGCGCGTCGCAGGTCACGATGCCGGACGACACGCCGCCGGACGTCGGCCCGTCCGACGTGGTCGCGGGCGCAGCGCTCCATCTCGGCCCGACCGTCGAGCTGCAGCAGGCAGTCGAATACAACCAGTCGAGCGACGAACTCACGCAGGCGACGGCCGGTGTCGACTGGAAACCGGCCAACGGCAGGGTAATCAATCTCGCCTACCTGTATGCACGCGCGAACGCGACACTCGACGACGAGCCGGAGAACCAGGTGCTGCTGTCCGCGCAATGGCCGCTGACGCACGCGTTGTCGGGCGTCGGGTCGGTCGACTACGATCTGGCCGCGCATCGGCTCGTCGGCGGACTGCTCGGATTTCAGTATGCGGCCGACTGCTGGGCCGTCAGCGTCGCGCTGCAGAGGTACACCAACTACAACGGAACGACGTCGCCGACCACCGGCACGCGTGTGCTGGTGCAGTTGCAGCTCGACGGGCTGAGCCGCATCGACAACGGGCTGCTGCAGCAATTCCGCGCGAACGTGCCCGGCTATTCGACGCCGGCGCTGCCGGCGCCGACGTCGCGGTTCACCGATTATCCGTAAGCCCGACTCGGCGACGCAGCCGCGCGGCCCGAACGCAGCCGTCGTGCCGTTCGTCCATGCACGGGTGACACGCGTGAAAGGACGCCCGGCGGCGGGTCGCGCCGTTCATCGCTGAATCGTGCGGCGCGACGCGTGGATGAAGCGACATTCGTCGCGTTGCAGGAGAACGCGGCACGAAAATGACGCGCCGCGCGCCGGCATCCGCGATTCTCAACGCATCGTCGAATTGGCGATACTCCGAAAAACCAGCGGATGCTCGTCCTGCCGCCCTGCCCGTCGCGCGAATTGCACCGCCTGTTCGACGCGACCGTGATGCGCGGACTTCGCGCACACGGGATCGGCCTCCGTCGGGTCACCCGCCAGCATGTATGCCTGGCACCGGCACCCGCCGTGATCGGCATGCCGCTCGTCGCACGTGCGACACGGTTCGCGCATCCAGCCGTCGCCGCGAAACGCGTTGAACGCCTCGCTCTCGTACCAGATGTCCTTCAGCGACCGGTCGCGCACATTCGGCAACGTGAGACCGGGCAGTGCACGCGCGGCATGGCACGGCAGCGCGGTGCCGTCCGGTGCGACGCCGAGGAAGACCGAGCCCCAGCCGTTCATGCACGCCTTAGGACGCTGCTCGAAATAGTCGGGCACGACGAACAGGATCTTGCAGCGCTCGCCGACGAGTTTGCGATAGCGGTTGACCGTTTCTTCCGCTTCGCGCAACTGCTCGACGGTCGGCATCAGCTGGTCGCGATTGAGCATCGCCCATCCGTAGTACTGCGTATTGGCGAGTTCGAGAAAATCCGCACCGAGGTCGAGCGCCATCTCGATGATCTGGCCGACGTGCGGCAGGTTGTAGCGATGCAGCACGCAGTTCAGCACCATCGGATAGCCGTGCGACTTGATCAGCCGCGCGACGCCGCGCTTGAGCTCGAACGTGCGCGTGCTCGTCAGGAAATCGTTCAGCTCGCGCGTCGAATCCTGAAGCGACAACTGGATATGGTCGAGTCCGGCCGTTCTGAGCCGGTCGATGCGCGCGGCATTCAGGCCGACGCCCGACGTGATCAGGTTGGTGTAGAAACCCAGCGACCGCGCGTGCCGGACCAGCACTTCGAGGTCGTCGCGCTGCAACGGCTCGCCGCCGGAAAAGCCGATCTGCGCGGCGCCGAGCGCGCGTGCATCGCTGATCACCGTGCGCCACGCGTCGGTATCGAGCTCGGCGCCGTGCGTCGCGAAATCGACCGGGTTGTAGCAGAACGCGCAGTGCAGCGGACAGCGGTACGTAAGTTCCGCGAGCAGCCACAGCGGCGCGGACGGCCGGTTCGGATCGGATGTCGTGTGCATGTCAGTCGAGCCAGCCGCGCAGTCGCGCATGATCGAGGAAGCGATAGACGTCCGACGCGAGGTCGGACGTGCTGAACAGCCGCTCGAGTTCGTCGATGATGTCGTCGAGCTCGCGCGTGCCGTCGCATCGCGCGAGTATCTCGCCCGCGCTCGGGTTGAGTTTGACCATGCCTTCCGGATACAGGAGGACGTAGGCATCCTGTGCGGACTCCCATTGCAGGCGGTACATGCCCCTCAGCGAGGGGCGCAGCGGCACGCCGCTGACGGCGTCGTTGGAGTTCATACGGGATACGCCTTTTCAATCGCATCGAGAATCGACCACAGCACATCCAGCTTGAACGACAGGATGTCGAGCGCGCGCCGTTGCGCGTCCGGTGTCGTGAAATGGCTCAACGTCACCGCCAGCCCGTGCTCGACGTCGCGCTGCGCGAGCGGCACGCGGCTGCGGAAATACTGCAGCCCGTCCGCTTCGATCCACGGATAGTGGGACGGCCAGCCCGCGAGCCGGTCGAGGTGAATCTGCGGCGCGAACATCTCGGTCAGCGACGAGCACACGGCCTCCTGCCACGGCGCGCGCCGCGCGAAATTGACGTACGCGTCGACGGCGAACCGCACGCCGGGCAGCACGTGCTCGAGCGACCACAGTTCCGCGCGATCGATGCCGACCGCCTCGCCGAGCCGCGCCCAGGCCTCGATCCCGCCTGCCTGGCCGCCATGGCCGTCGTGGTCGAGAATGCGCTCGACCCACAGCCGGCGCGTGTCGCGGTCCGGACAATTGGACAGGATCGCCGCGTCCTTCAGCGGAATGCTGACCTGGTAGTAGAAGCGGTTCGCGACCCAGCCGCGGATCTGCGCCGGCGAGCACGCGCCGGCATTCAGGCGCCGGTTGAACGGATGATGAATGTGATAGCGCGCTTCGAGCGCACGCAGCTGCGCCTCGAACTCCTGCGCACTCCAGGGCGTCGCGTGCAACGCGGCGGCGGAAATCGGTGCGTTCATGTGGTCAAACCTCGAATTGCATGCCGTCGTGGGCGACCTCGATGCCGTGCTCGCGCAACTGCGCACTTTGCGCGGAACCGGGATCGAGAATCGGATTCGTGTTGTTGATATGCGTGAGGACCTTGCGCGTGCCGGCCGGCAACAGCCGAAGCCGCTCGATCATCCCGGGCCGCGCCGCGTCGCCGCATTGCGCGAGATGCCCCATGTCGGCCGCGTGCTTCGACGACAGGCCGAGGTCGATCATCTCGGTGCCGGTCCAGAACGTGCCGTCGACCAGCACGAGATCGGCGTCGCGCATCGCGGCGCGCACGCCGTCGTCCACATCGGCGAGCCCGGGTGCGTAGAACGCCTGCCGGCCGTTCGTCGTGTCCTCGATCAGCAAGGCGATGTTGTCGCCGGGCACGCCCGCCGCACGACGCGGCGAATAAGGCGGCGGCTTGCTGTCGACCGGCACGGCGGTGAAGCGGATGCCGCCTGCACCCGGGATCGCGAACGGTTCGCCCGGCGCGATCGTATGCACGTCCACCCCGCAGTAATGGCCGAGCAACGGCACGAGCGGCAATCCCGTCGACAGGTCGTCGAGCACCGGCGCGCTCGCGTAGAGCGGCAGCGCCGACGTGCGTTCGCGCAGCATCAGCAGCCCCGTCACGTGATCGATCTGCGCATCGCACAGCACGACGGCCACGATCGCGCTGTCGCGAATCGCGCGGGCTGGCTGCAGATCGGGATCGGCGCGCACCTGCGCGAGGATGTCCGGCGACGCGTTCACCAGCACCCAGCCGACGCCGTCGCCGCTCACGGCGATCGACGATTGCGTGCGTGGCACGATGCCGTCGTGGCCGGCGCGTGCGCGGCGGCAGTTGCCGCAATTGCAGTTCCATTGCGGCAATCCGCCGCCGGCGCCCGAGCCGAGTATCTTGATCTTCATCTGCGTATGCTCCCGATGCCGCCCGCATCGTGTCCGTCGATGCGGGCGGCACTGCGCGGGTCGATCAGCGGTTGGCGATGTACATCGTGATTTCAAAGCCGAAACGCAGGTCGGTGTACGCGGGGGTGGTCCATTGCATGATGTGTCTCCTTGTTGAGTGGGCGAGTCGAAAAACCGCATCGATCGAGCGGCCGATACTCGTTCAGCAAGGAGCGTGCCGGGGCGGGGTTGGCGGCCTGCCAGCGCATGCGCAGGCGTGCGATGGCCGCCGCATCGTCATGACGCGGAAAATCTTACGAATTGCCGACTAAAACATTTCAAAATCCGTCTGAAGACGGTTGCGGAGATGCGCGGCGGGCGTGACAGGTGTTGAATCCTTGAACACCCTGTGTTGCAACCTGACACACTGGTGTGACAGTCGCGACAGTCGTCACGGCTCGTCCGGCTGCAGCGAATCCGGCCCGACGGCCGGCATCTTGCGATAGATCGTGTTGCGCGACACGCCGAGCGCGCGTGCCGCGGCCGACACATTGCCGCCATGGCGCGCGAGCGCGGCCGCGATCGCCGACGCGGCCACGTCCTGCAGGCGCGCGTCGCCGGTTGCAGCCGCGAACGCGGGCGCATCCATGGCAAGCGTCGACACGCAGCCGCCCTGGGCCGCCGGCTCGCCGCCGCGCCGCACGTCGTCGAAGAAATCGTCCGGCAAATGCTCGCAACGAATCTCGCAGTCGTCGTCCACCATCGCGGAGGCCGTGCGCAACAGGTTCGCGAGCTGCCGGAAATTGCCCGGCCACGCGCAACGCTCGAACAGCGCCATCACGTCGGGCGCGACGCTCAACGGCCGGCGGCCGGGACCCGACAGCGTCTCCCGTTGCAGCATCTTCTGCACGACGACCGCGAGATCCGTGCGGTCGCGCAGCGGCGGCAGACGCACGACGAGGCCGTTGAGCCGGTAGTACAGATCCTCGCGAAAGCGGTTCTGCGCAATCATGTCGCGCAGGTCGCGGTGCGTCGCGCAGATGATCGCGATGTCGACGCCGATCGCCTTCGTCGAGCCGAGCGGGTTGACGATGCGTTCCTGCAGCACGCGCAGCAGCCGCACCTGCAGCGGATACGGCATGTCGCCGATTTCGTCGAGAAACAACGTGCCGCCGTTGGCCTGCAGCAGCTTGCCGGTCGCGCCCTTGCGGCGGGCGCCGGTAAACGCGCCCTCCTCGTAGCCGAACAGCTCGGACTCGATCAGCGTCTCCGGAATCGACGCGCAGTTGACCGCGACGAACGGCCCGTCGCGGCGCGGCGAGTCGTTGTGGATCGCCTGCGCGAGCAGCTCCTTGCCGGTCCCAGTCTCGCCCGTGATCAGCACCGGGATATCCTTGCCGATCACCTTGCGGACCTTCGCGATCACGGCCGCCACCTGCGGATCGCCGGTGTCGAGATAGCTGAGCCGCGACAGGCTCGCCGCACTCTGCACGGCGGGCGGCCGTGCGGCCGGCGCGGCGCCGTCGTGCACTTCCGCGGGGCGGCTGCCCTCGGCCCGCAGCGCGCGCCGGAACTGGACGCGTGCGCACACCACCGCGCCGTTGCCGAGGTTCAGCGCCACGTGCGGCTCGGTGCTCGCGCGCATCCGGTCGATCAACTGCGCGCTCGTCACGTCGAACAGCGACGCCAGGGTATGCGCGCGCAGCGCGGCGAGCGGCATCCCGAGCTGGAACTGCGCGCTGCGGTTGGCCGACAGGAAGCGGCCGTCGGCGGTGAACGCGACGATCCCCTCCATCAAGGTCCCGAGGAATTCGGGGCGTCCGTGGAACGATACCTGCAGCGTCTCCTGGAAGGTCGTCGTAAACAGGTGATTCTCGATCATCTGCACCGACATCTTCGCGAGCGCCATCGTGTGCTGGTGATAGCTGCGATGGTCGCCGGTCACGTCGAGCACGCCGATGGCGTCGCCGTACGGATCGAGAATCGGCACGCTCGAGCAGGTCAGGAAATGATTCGCGGCCAGGAAGTGCTGGTCGCCGTGCACGACCATCGGACACAGCTCCGCCAGCGCCGTGCCGATCGCGTTGGTGCCTTGCCGGCTCTCGGCCCAGTTCGCCCCGGGGCGCAGCGCGACGCGTTCCGCGCGCCGCAGAAAGTCGTCGTCGCCGATCGAATGCAGGATCAGCCCTTCCGCATCGGTGAGCACGATCATGCTCTGCGTATTGACGATCTGCTCGTGCAGCGTCTCCATCACCGGCATCGCATGCACGCACAGCACGCGATTCTGCTCGCGCTTGAGCGCCAGCGCGGTGCCGGACAGCAGGTCGTAGTCGGGACGTGCCGACGCCTGCAGCCCGAACGTCTCGGACCGCTCATGGGACTTCTGGATCGTCGGCGCCGGCCAGCCGGGCGCATGCGCGGCCCGTGCGTTGGCCGTCGGATGAACGTCATCGCGCATTGTCTCCTCCTGGGATCCTTCCGGTCAGTTGCCGGACTGTTTGCTGTTGATACAAGCAAACATCGGGCCACGATGCGAACTGCGCGCGAACCCGTTTCATCGCGGCGCCGCCCAACCGGAAATGAAAGCAAAATGCAAGGCGAGCGCCGTCTCGCACCTCACGGCGTGCATGGCCAACGTGATAACGCGGAACGGGCGTGTATCGCCACCCGGACGAATCCCTATCATCGTCGCGGGCGCGATTCTCGCTTCATCCGAATCGGCCGCGGCGACTTTGCGCCGTGTCTTCGTGTTTCCCTCCATTTCCGGCCGACATGACCCGACCGTCCGAACCCCGCTCCGCCTGCGTCCCCCGTGCCCGGCCGCGGCGCCGCCTGTCGCGCGATGCGTGCACCCTCGCCTGGACCGAAGCCGGCAACCCGCACGGTGCGCCGGTCGTCGTGCTGCACGGCGGCCCCGGCAGCGGCTGCCGGCCCGCGATGCTGCGCCTGTTCGACCTGACGCGGATGCGCGTCGTGCTGGTCGACCAGCGCGGCGCGGGCGCATCGACGCCGCGCGGCGGCCTGCGTCACAACAACACGATGCGGCTGATCGGCGACCTCGACACGTTGCGCGCGCAACTGGGCATCGAACGCTGGGGGGTCGTCGGCGGATCGTGGGGTGCGGCCCTCGCGCTCGCGTACGCGGGACAGCATCCGTCGCGCGTCACCGGCGTCGTGCTGCGCGGCTTGTTTCTCACGTCGTCGCGCGAAGTGCGCGGACTGTTCGTCGGCGCCCGCGCCCGGGCACCGCGCGAATGGCTGCGCCTGACGGCCGCCGCCGGCACCGCGCGTGCCGACCGGCTGATCGCCTGCTGCGCGCGGCGTCTGCAGCCGGGCGCCGGTGCGGCCCGGCCGCCCCCC
>NZ_JAGIXF010000064.1:0-37235 GCF_021483755.1 Burkholderia sp. WTPI3
GGGCGTGCGGCGCGCCCACACGCAGGCCGAGCCACGTCCGCCCGCCTGCCGTGGCCGATGCAGCAGCGCGCCGTGCGGCGTGGGCATCCTCACCATGCCCGCACCGGCCGGCGCCCACGCTGCCCTGCCGCGACGGCTACATACCCGATGCCCTCTCCCGCGCGCCGTCGAATACCGGCGCCAGCCCCAGATGATCGAGCAGGCGCCCGAACTCGCCGAGCCGCTGCCGCATGTACGCAGCGACGTCGACATCCGCATAGTCGTGGAACCCGGCGCCCGTGCGCACGCCGTCGCGCCCGGCCTCCATGTTGCGCACGACGCTGTCGGCGGGCGCAAAGCGCGGGCCGATCTCGCCGGCCAGGTACTTCGATGCGTAGTACAGGATGTCGCACCCGCCCCAGTCGATGAATTCGAGCAGGCCGAGCACCGCGAAACGCGGGCCGAAGCCGGTACGAATCGCCATGTCGATGTCCGCGGCGCTCGCGACGCCCTCCTCGACCATCCGCGCGGCTTCGTTCATCGCGAGTGCCTGGATGCGCGGCACGATGTAGCCGGGCGCCGGCCCGCAGATCACCGGCCTCTTGCCGACGCGCTCGAGCAGCGCGGCCAGTGCGTCGACGACGCGCGGTTCGGTCGCGTCGCTGCGGCTGATCTCGACGAGCGGCATCAGCAGCGCCGGATTCAGCCAGTGCGCATTCAGCATGCGTTCGGGATGCACGACATGGCGCTGCAGCTCGGTGACGACGAACGTCGACGTCGTCGACGCGATCGTTGCACGCGCATCGACATGCTCGCCGAGCCAGCGCAGCGCGTCGGCCTTCGCGTCGAGCACTTCGGGCAGCGCCTCGAACACGAGGCCGGCGTCGCGCACGGCCTGCGCCGCGCCGTCACGCGCCACCAGTGCGATGCGCGCGACGACGGCCTCCGCCTGCGCCGCATCGATGCGCCCCAGCGCGACCTGCGCATGCAGCGGACGCCCGATCCCGGCACGCGTGCGGTCCTCGAATGCGCGCCACGCGTGCGCGTCGCGGGGCTTGAAGTCGATCAGCGTCACGTCCAGGCCCGCGAACGCGAACACCAGCGCGATCCCCTGCCCCATGCGTCCCGCGCCGAGCACGTGCACGCGCGCCACGTCGGCGGCGGCCGTCATGCGGCGTACCCCGCATCGAGCCGCGCGCGCATCGCATCGCGCGACAGCGCGGCAAGACCGAACCCGTCGAGCGTGCGGCCTTGCGCGTACAAGTCGCAACCGGTGACCGCCGACGCGACGCTCAACAGCCCCTGTGCCACCGGCGTCGGCACGTTCGCGAAACGCCCGCACGACACGATGAACGACAGCCCGAGCCGGGTGTCCTCGAGCATGTAGCGATGCGTGCGCAAATCGATCTTCTCGCGCCAGTCGCCGCTATCGGTCAGCTTGCCGTGCGCGCCGCGCCCGTACATCCATTCGTCGCCGTCGGTCGCGTAGTGGTCCGCCAGCGGGAAATGCGGCGCGCGGTAGCCGAGCGCTTCGCGCACGGCGATGCGTTCGGCATCGAGCGCATTCGTCACGCGGCGGATCGACGGTTGCGTACCTTCGTTGTGGATGTCCCATGCGTCGAAGTGTTCGAGCGGGCCGGCGTTCATCAGGATCAGCGGCGGATGGATCACCGGGCCTGCGTTCATCAGCGCGCCGGACAGCGCGTCCTCGACCGGCTCGACCGACGGATAACCGGCACGCAGCACGTCGAACGCCCAGCCGGCCGCATTCGCGGGAAACACGCCGGTCGGCAGCCGCGTCGCGTACGCGCTGATCACGACGTCGTTGTCGCCGTGCTTGCGCACCAGGTAAGGCAGCGTGCCGGTCTCGGCGAACGCGACGCGCGCGCGATTGCCTGCGTCGGCGGCCGCACGTGCGAACACGAAGCTGCCGAACGTGCCGGGCGGCAGGAAGACGACCTGATCGTCTTCGAGCAACGGCGCGACCTGCGCGGCGAGCGCATCGTGCGACGTGGCCGGCAACGGCACCACGACGAGCCGCGCGCCGCGCAGCGCGGCCGCGAGATCGTCGGTCAGGCGAATCGCGCCGGGCGCATCGCCGAACGGCACGGCGCGCTTGCCGCGATAGTCGGTCACCTGCAACGCGCCGAGCTCGCGCAGCCGCGCATGCGGCTCGCGATCGCGCCGCCACCACGTCACGTCGTGCCCCTTCTCGAACAGATCGATCGCCGCCGCATGGCAGCCGTGACCGCCGCCCAGTACACATACCTTCATCGTTGTCTCCCGGTGAGTGAATGTTTCCGAGACTACGCGGCGAGCCCCGGCGCGTCGCTTCAAAACGCGCAACGGCACGCCCGTTCGCGCAACGCAATCGCGGCGACGCCCGGATCGCCGCGCCAACGCATCCGACACGAGGCCTGCGCATGGATACCGACCTTTCCCGACATGCACCGAACCGGCTCGGCACGCTGCATGCGCCCGACGAAGTCGAACGCGCGGTCGCGCACCGGCTGGGGCCGCACCGGATGGCCGCGCGCGGCCGCGATCCGTTTCGGGCGGAGCTGTACGAGGTGCCGCTGCATCACGGCGCGCTGCTCGAACTCTGCTATGGCCGCGAAACGCACATCGATTTCGGCGACGATGCGGATCATTTCCTGTTCCGGCTGACCGTGTCGGGCACGTGCGAGCTGCGCTCGGGCCATCGTGTTGCGCGCGCCGGCCCGGGCGAGCTGACCGTGTCGTCGCCCGCGCTCGCGAGCCGCCTGAGCACCAGCCCCGATTGCCGCAACCTGGTGCTGCGGCTCGAACGCGGCGCGCTCGAACGCAAGCTGCAGGACATGCTGCACATGACGCTCTCGCAGCCGCTGCAATTCGATCTCGCGGCCGGCGGCACGGGCACGGGCGCCGCGCTCGTGCCGCCGACCTTCGAATACCTGTGCCGGCTCGGCGCGCAACCGGGCATCGCCACCTCGGCGGCGACGTTCGGCGCGGATCTCACCGCATGGCTGATGTCGCTGCTGCTCACGCACCTGCCGCATTCGCACAGCGGCGCGCTGGCGCGCGGCACGCCGCCGCTGCCGGCCCACGTGCGCCGCGCCTGCGACCACGTCGACGCGCACCTGGACGAGCCGCTCGCGCTCGCCGCGCTGGCGGCCGTCGCGGGCGTCGCGCCGCGCACGCTGCAGCATGCATTCCGCACGTTCCTTCACACCACGCCGGCCGCGTACGTGCGCGACCGACGGCTCGCCGCCGTGCACGCGGCGCTGCAACGCGGCGACGCGCGCAGCGTGACCGACGTGCTGATCGCGCACGGCATCCACGGCTTCGGCCATTTCGCGAAGGCGTATGCGCGCCGTTACGGCCACGCGCCTTCCGTCACCGCGAGGCAAGCACCATGACGCACGCTGCAACGGGCCGGCCGCCGGCCCGCTCCGAATCTCCGCCGCCCGACGCCGACGCGCCCGACGGCCTGCGCGTGCAGGACCTCGACCTGAACCTGCTGAAGACGTTTCGTGCGGTCTACGAGGAACGGCACGTCGGCCGTGCGGCGCTGCGGCTCGGCGTCACGCAACCGTCGGTCAGCCATGCGCTCGGCCGATTGCGGCTGATGTTCCGCGACGCGCTGTTCGTGCGCACCGGCACCGGCGTCGAGCCTACGCCGCGCGCGCAGCGGCTCGCGGGGTCGGTCGACAAGGCGCTCGCGATCCTGCAGGATGTGCTGGACGAAGGCTCGCGCTTCGCGCCGGACAGCTCGCAGCGCGTGTTTCGGCTGCACATGAGCGATTTCGCGGCGAGCGCGTTCCTGCCGACGCTGCTCGCAGAATTCGACCGGCGTGCGCCGGGCGCGGTGATCGAGACGCTGCACGTCGACGAATGCCAGCTCAACGTCGCACTCGAATCAGGGCGCATCGATTTCGCGCTCGGGCATTTCGCGGACGCGTCGAGTCACTTCCAGCGCACCGCGCTGCTGCACGAACGCTGCGTGCTGCTGATGCCGCGCCGCACCGCCGAGCGCGTCGCACTGCCCGACGATTTCGTGCTCGACGGCGACGCGCCGGACACGCTGCGCCTGGTCGCCGTGACGTCGCATCCGCAGTCGATGCAGTTGCTGGAGCGGCACGGGCTGATGCCGCGCGTGCGCGCGGCGTTGCCCGATTTCATGGTGGTGCCGGCGCTGCTGGCGCACGGCGACTATGCGCTGATCCTGCCGGAAACCGTCGCGATCACGTTCGCGGCGCGGCAGCCTTGCGCGCTGTACGAGATCGCCGGCGCAGGCGAATGGCCCGTGAACGCGTACTGGCACCGGCGCTTCGATGCGGACCCGGGCCATCGGTGGCTGCGCGCACTGCTGCTGGAGTTGTTCGATATCGGCCGGCAGGCGCCGTTCGACGCATGGCTCGCGCCGCACCCGGCCGCCTGTGCGTAACGGCACCGGCAGGCGCGGGCGAATCGAGCCGGTCAGAACGACGTGAGGATGCCGGCGACGATCGAGCTGGCGGTCGCGCCCGGGTTCGCGACCGCGACGCCGCCGCCTGCCGCGCCATTCACGACGAAGCGCGCGTGCGCGCCGTTGCGCACCATCGCGGCGCCCGTGTACAGCACCGTGCGTTTCGACAACGGATAGTCGAGACGGATGCCGTACGAATCGGCGTTGCCGGCGCTGTCGGCGACCTTCCGGTAGTGGCCGACGCTCAGCAGCAGCGATGCGCGCCCGATCGGCACCGTCGCGCTCAGCTCCATCGTGTCGCTGTGCGGATACGCGCTCTGGCTGTCGATCGCGGTCGCGACGTCCGGGCCGCCGCGATGCCGCATGTAGAGCGCGGCGACCTTCACGACGTCGAAGTCGTACGAGATCGCGCCGACCGTGTAGTTGCCGTTCGCGGCCGGGCTCGTGTCGCCGAGCGCGGAGGCGGCGACCGGGCTGAACTTCTGCTGCATGGTGTCGACGTCGATCGACAAGCCGCCGCGCGCATAGTTGAGGCCCGCGCCGTACGTATCGCCCAGCGTCGACGGCTGGCCCGCCGCGCCGTTGGTGCCGCGCGCGGCCATCGCGCGCAGCATGAAGCCCGCGTAGCGCGGCGACGTGTAGCGCATCGCGTTGCGCACGCGCAGGAACGCGGGGCCGACGAAGTTGTTCGTCGCGTTGCCCCACGCGAGCCCCGCGCCGAGGCCGGGCAGGCTGTACGTGACGAGCGTGGTGTGCACGATCGTGTAGAGCTCGCCGAACTGCACGCCGCCGAACGGGCCGGTGATGCCGACCCACGCCTCGCGGCCGAACAGCGCGCTGCTGTTCGACAGCGCGCCGCTCGCCGCGTTGAAGCCGTCCTCGAGCTTGAAGATCGTCGCGTAGCCGCCGCCGAGATCCTCGACGCCCTTCAACCCCCACTGCGACGCCCACAGGTTGCCACTGCCCATGCGCGTTACATGGTTCGGCCCGGCGTTCGCGTATTCGATCGACGTATCGATGCGGCCGTAGAGCGTCACGCTCGACTGTGCGAAGGCAGGCTGCGATGCGCACGCCAGCAGCGCGGCGGCCAGTGTGGCAAGCGGTACGGCAAGCCGGTCGGCTCGCCCGTTCGGATGGTTCATCTGCGTCGTCCCGTAGAAATTTCGGCGCCCGTCGGCAACGCGCCGTTCGATATGAAGCGCGTCCGCCTTCGGATGCGAACGCTGCCGATCAAAAACGGGCCGAGTCTAGGAACGACAATTTCGGACGTCGACGCAATCCGGTCTATAACGCTTATAGATGCGCCGCATGATGCGCGCGCGCCCCGCCGCACGCGCGCTGCGCGGCGGCCCGCGCGCACGGCCCCGGTGTTTTCTTTACCCGGGTCGGTAAAGGTCCGTGTGGCGCGGCTGTCACTCCGGCTATGGCGGCCGAAATTGGCCGACTACGCTGCGTCTCCGATCGTGTCACCCGCACGCTTTCGCGCCGCGACGGCGCCCGGCCCGCAACGCCGGCGCCGCGCTTCCCCACCGCTTCTGGAGAATCCGCATGTCCGCATCCACGGCCCGCGCTGCCGACGGCAAGCGCTATACGTATGAATGGTATGTCGTCGTCATCTGCATGCTCGCGTACGTCTTTTCGTTCGTCGATCGCCAGGTGCTCGTCCTGATGATCGAACCGATCAAGCGCGACCTGCACCTCTCCGACACGCAGTTCAGCCTGCTGAACGGCTTCGCGTTCTCGTTGTTCTACGCCGTGATGGGGCTACCCGTCGCGTATCTCGCCGACCGCTACGCGCGACCGCGCATCATCTCGATCGGCATCGCGCTGTGGAGCGTCGCGACCGCCGCGTGCGGGATGAGCCAGCACTTCGTGCAGATGTTCATCGCGCGCATGGGCGTCGGCGTCGGCGAAGCCGCGCTGTCGCCCGGCGCGTATTCGATGCTCGCCGACTACTTTCCGAAGGAGAAACTCGGCCGCGCGATCGCCGTGTATTCGCTCGGTTCGTTCATCGGCGGCGGCGTCGCGTTCCTGATCGGCGGCTACGTGATCGCGCTGCTCAAGCATGCGAGCGCCTTCACGCTGCCGGTCGTCGGGCAGGTGCACGCGTGGCAGGTCACGTTCCTGATCGTCGGGCTGCCGGGCCTGCTCGTCGCGCTGCTGTTCGCCGCGACCGTGCGCGATCCCCAGCGCAAGGGGCTCGCGCAAGACCGCTCGGGCGCCGTGCGACGCGTGTCGATGCGCGATTCGCTGCGCTTCGTCGGCACGCATCGCGCGACCTTCACGTGCCACTACCTCGGCTTCTCGTTCTATGCGATGGCGCTGTACTGCCTGCTGAGCTGGACGCCCGCGTTCTATATCCGCCGCTTCGGGATGACGGCCGTCGAAGCCGGCTACACGCTCGGCGTCGTGCTGCTCGTCGCGAATACGGCCGGCGTGTTCTGCGGCGGCTGGCTCAACGACTGGCTGTTGCGCCGCGGCCGCACCGATGCGCCGATGCGTGCCGGCGCGATCGGCGCCGCGTGCATGGTGATTCCCGCGACGCTGTTCACGCAGCTCGACAGCCTGCCGGCGTCGCTCGCGATGCTCGTCGTCGCGATGTTCTTCGCGTCGTTCCCAATGCCGACCTCGACCGCCGCAATGCAGACGCTCGCGCCGAACCAGATGCGCGCGCAGATCTCCGCGCTGTTCCTGCTCGTCTCGAACCTGATCGCGCTCGGCATCGGCACGACCGTCGTCGCGCTGTTCACCGATCGCGTGTTCGGCACACCGGCGGCGGTCGGGCATTCGATGTCGATCGTCAACGTCGCCGCGGCCACGCTCGCGGCGCTGCTGCTGGCGGCCGGGTGCCGGCAGTATCGCCACAGCCTCGACCGCGAGCGCGGTCACGCATCGGCGTCGGTCGCGCCGGTCGCCGACCGCGGCGACGCGATCGCCGCACGCTGAGCGTGCGTCGTTCCGCTCGCCAGGAATTATCCATCCCACTGATTCCGGCATCGCTTTTTAATCGATTTGATTTATGCGATGCCCATCCCTATTCTCGATCGCATGACGGCGCGGACTCCGCCGCGCCGGTTTTCACCCTCCCCACGGAACACCCCATGCAAGCGAATCGCCACCAGGTCCGGATCGACGCGCTGATCGACGCGGCGCAGGACATACGCTGTTTCCGGGTTTCGCGCGTCGACGGCCAGCCGTTCGATCCGTACGAACCCGGCGCTCATATCGACGTCACCGCACCGTCCGGCGTCACGCGGCAATACTCGTTGTGCGGCCGCCCCGACGAGCGCGACAGCTACCTGTTCGCGGTGAAGAAGGAAGCACAGTCGCGCGGCGGCTCGCGCTCGCTGCACGACGACGTGCGCGTCGGCGCCGAGCTGTCGATCGGCGCGCCGCGCAACCTGTTTCGCCTGACGGATCAGGCGAGCGAGCACGTGCTGATCGCGGCCGGGATCGGCATCACGCCGCTGCTGTCGATGGCATACGCACTCGAACAGCGCGGCGCGCGTTACCGGTTGCACTACTTCGCGCGCAGCCGCGAGCATGCGGCCTTCGTCGACGAACTGTCGGCCGGGCCGTTCGCGTCGCACGTGACGTTCCACTACGGTATCGAGCCGGCCGCGCTCGCGGCCGAGCTCGGCCGCTGCATCGAAGCGATCGACACGCATGCCCATGTGTACACGTGCGGCCCCGGCCCGTTCATGGATACGGTCGTCGCGGCGGCCGCCACGCGGATTCCGGAAGACGCGATACATCTCGAACGCTTCGCGGCGGAGCCGGCCGCGGCCGACGCCGCGACCGATGCCGCCCCGGCGGAAGGCTTCGAAGTGCGCCTGCAGCGCAGCGGCCAGTCGGTGCGTGTCGCGCCCGGCACGTCGATCGTCGACGCGCTCGCGCAGATCGGCATCGAGGTCGATACGTCATGCGGCGAAGGCGTGTGCGGCACCTGCATGGTGCCGGTGCTCGACGGCGAGCCCGATCATCGTGACCATTGCCTGAGCAAGGCCGAACGCGCGAGCAACACGGTGATCTGCTGCTGCGTGTCGCGCTCACGCTCGCCGGTGCTCGTCCTCGATCTCTGATGTGCCGATGTGTTGATGCGTTGATGTACTGATGTTCCGGCACACGCGCCCGCATGACACTGCGCGGCGCGCGCGGCCGTCACGCGTCGAACCGCTCGACGATCTCGGCAAGCAGCGCGCGCATCCACGCGATCCCCTCGTCCTCGTGAAAGTGTTCGTGCCAGTGCATCGTCACCGGTGCGGGCGGCAGCGTCACCGGCAAGTCGTACAGCCGGAACGCGTTGTCGCGGTTGAGGATCCGCGCAAGCCGCTTCGGCAGCGTCGCATAGAGATCGGTGACCGACAACACGCTCGGCAGCGCGACGAAGTGCGGCACTTCGAGCGCGATGTTGCGGCCCACACCCTGCGCGCGCAACGCGTCGTCGAGCGCGTGGTGGCTGTGCTCGACCGATTTCACGTTGACGTGCGCGGCGCGCACGAACTGTTCGAGACTCAGCGACGTGCCGGCCGGCACCCCGCGCCGGCGGCCCGTCATGCACACGTAGGTTTCCTCGAACAGCACCTGGTGGCGCGTGCGCGGCATCAGCTCCGGCAGGTTGCCGATCGCGAAGTCGAGCCGGCTTGCGCGCAGCGCTTCCTCGATTTCCTCCACCGGCAGCGGCTGCACGCTCAGCGTCACGCGCGGCGCGCGCTCGCGCAACGCCTGGCAGATCGCCGGCAAATACGCCATCTCGCCCGCATCCGACAGCGACAGCCGGAACGTGCGCGTGCTCGTCGCCGGATCGAACCGCTCCGCATAGCGCAGCGCCAGGCGCACCATGTCGAGCGCCTTGCCGACGATGCCGGCGAGTTCGAGCGCGACCGGCGTCGGCTGCATGCCCGCGCGCGTGCGCACGAACAGCGGATCGTCGAACAGCGTGCGCAGCCGCCCGAGCGAATAGCTGACGGCGGGTTGCGACAGCGCGAGCCGCTCGCCGGCCTTGGTCAGGCTGCGTTCCTCGACGATCGCCTGGAACACCCGCAACAGGTTCAGATCGAGATGATCGACCGATGTCATCGTGACCTCCATCATTTGCCGCATTTATTTGATTGGCAATTTTAGATCAATTTGACGGATATGTAGCAGAAGACGAGACTGGTCTCCCGACGCTGCGCACAGCGCGGCCCGATTTCGCGACTCTTTCCCCACGACGACGATGAGCGACACTTCCTACCAGACGATCGACACCCGCGCGTTGCATGGCTTCGCGCAGCCCGACCGCATCGCGCCCGCGATGTATCACGACCCGGCGCTGTTCGAAGCCGAGCTCGAACGCATCTTCTACCGTACCTGGATCTGGGTCGCGCACGAGAGCGAACTGCCGAAGCCGGGCGACTTCGTCACGACGACGATCGGCCGCCAGCCGGTGATCGTCGTGCGTGACAAGACCGGCGAGATCAACGTGCTGCAGAACCGCTGCCGCCATCGCGGTGCGACCGTGTGCGAATCGCACAAGGGCAACGCGAAGGGCTTCACGTGCCCGTACCACAGCTGGTCGTATGCGCTCGACGGCACGCTGCGCGCGCTGCCGTACGGCGACGGTTACGAAGGTGTGTGCGAGAAAGGCGACCTGCCGCTCGTGAAGCTGCGCGTGGGCGTGTACCAGGGGCTGATCTTCGCGAGCTTCAACGACGACATCGAGCCGCTCGAGGATTTCCTCGGCGGCGCGAAGCCGTGGATCGACCTGTTCATGAAGCAGGGCGCCGGCTACCCGATCAAGGCGAACGGCGAGCACAAGTTCAAGTTCAAGGGCAACTGGAAGATCCAGCTCGAGAACACGACGGACCTCTATCACTTCCCGGTCGTGCACAAGTCGTGGATGAAGTCGATCGACGACGAGACGGCCGCCGCGATCACGAGCTTCATGACGAGCGACGATGCGTTCTGCCGCTCGCTCGGCAACGGCCACAGCCTCGCGGTGCTGATGCCCGAGCTGGTCGATCTCGACGAAGACGACGGCGCGCCGCTGCCCGAGCGCTTCGCGCCGCTCGCGGCGAAGCTCGCCGAGCGCCATACGCCGGAAGAGGTGCGCCGCATCGTGCGCTCGCTGATGGGCGTCGGCTTCAACCTGAACCTGTTCCCGAACCTCGCGCTGTCGATGGCGTTCTTCCGCGTGCTGCGGCCGATCTCAGCGAACGAAACCGAGATCCGTCACGTCGCGCTCGCGATGGACGGCGGCCCGGACGAAGCGAACCGCGAACGGCTGCGCATCCACGAGCATTTCCAGGGCCCGTTCGGCTTCGGCAGCCCCGACGACGCGGAAGCGTGGGAGCGTGTGCAGCGCGGCGCGCATGCGGGCCCGGACGTGCCGATCCTCGTGAACCGCGGGCTGAACCGCGAGACGACTGCCGCGAACGGCGAAAAGACCGCGCATGCGACCGACGAGACCGGCATGCGCGAGGCTTACCAGCAATGGCGAAAAATGATGGAGCAACAATAATGGACGACCGCAACGCCCTCCTTTCCGAGCAGACCTTCGCCCGTGCGGTGGAATTCGTATGGCGTGAAGCCGAGATGCTCGACCGCCGCGACTATCGCGCGTGGCTCGACCTGTGGGACCCGGCCGGCCACTACGTGGTGCCGATCGATCCCGACGCGACCGACTTCGCGGCGACGCTGAACTACGTGTTCGACGATCGCGACATGCGCGAGAAGCGCGTGCAGCGCATGGTGTCGGGTTACTCGGCGTCGGCGGCCGACGCGGCGCGCACGGTGCGCACAGTGTCGCGCTTCACGCTGGAGAGCGGCAGCGCCGGCGTCGTCGAGCTGAAGTCCGCGCAGGTCGTCGTCGCGTACAAACGCGGCGTCGCGACGCTGTTCGCGGCCGACGTCACGCACAAGCTGCAGGTCGATGCGGACGGCGAGATGCGGATCGCGGAGAAGGTCGTGCGCCTGATCGACTCGACCGAAGCGCTCAGCGCGATCGGCTTCCTGCTGTAAATGGCGGCCGGTTCGCCGTCGCCAGCGCAACGGTGAACCGGTCACCTTCACCTTTCCCGACGACCATGCCCACACTCGAAGTTTTCCTGCCCGCCGGCCACGACGACGCACACAAGGCCGAACTGATCGCGCGGCTCAGCCACGCGACCGTCGACGCGATCGGCGCGCCGCTCGAATCGGTGCGCGTACTGCTCACCGAATTGCCGGCCTCGCACATCGGCCTCGGCGGCCGCACGGCGGCCGACGGTGCGCCGCCGTCACTGCCGGTGATCGTCGCGATCCTGATTGCCGGCCGCACCGACGAGCAGAAGCGCGCGTTGATCGCGGCGCTTTCCGACGCCGCCGCGGCCGTGCTCGATGCGCCGTTGCAGGCGACGCGCGTGATCGTCAAGGACATCCCGAACACCGACTTCGGGATCGGCGGCCTGACCGCGCGGGCGCTGGGACGCTGATCATGGGCCGGGCGCCGCTCCATCGTGCGCCGCCGCCCTGCCGCGCTATCCGTGATGTCCTTCGCGGCCGTGACGCAACGCAGCGGCTACGCGTGTGCTGCGCCGGCAAGCGGCAGCGTCACGCGGCAATCGAGCCCGCCGCCCGCGGCCGGGCTCGCGACGATACGCCCGCCGTGACGCGTGACGATGCTCTTGCACAGCGACAGGCCGATTCCGTTGCCGCCCGCCTTCGACGACGAGAAGCCGTCGAACAGCCGGTCGTGCGCACCTTCCGCGATGCCCGGTCCGTTGTCGATCGCGCGCAGTTCCGCGTGCCCGTCGACATTCGCGGTGCCGAGCGTCAGCGTGCGCGACGCACGCTCGCAGCCGGCGAACGCCTCGATCGCGTTGAATGCAAGGTTGAGGATCACCTGCCCGATCAGCACGCGCTCGCAGCGGATCGGCAACGGTGCATCGGCCTGCACGATCGCGACCGTCACGCCCGCCTCCTTCGCGCGCAATTCGATGAAGTACGCGACGTCGGCGAGGATCTCGCGCAAGTCGGTGAGCGCGACGACCGGCTCGCGCTTGACGATGAATTCACGCACGCTCTTGATGATCAGCGCCGCATGCTCGGCCTGCCGATCGGCACTGTGCAACCCCCAGATCGCATCGTCGACGGCCCCGCGCGTGTTCAGCCGCCGCACCGCGCCCTCGATGAAGTTGCGCACGGCCGCGAGCGGCTGGCTCAGCTCGTGCGCGATCACGCTCGCCATCTCGCCCATCGCGTTGTAGCGGCCCGCGTGTTCGAGCATCCGCGCCTCGGCGCGCCGGGCCTCCTCGATCGCGACTTCGTCGCTCACGTCGCGGAACTGCACGAGCAGTCCGTCGAGATCGCCTTCGATCTCGACCTGCCGACACAGGATGCGCAGCCAGCATGGCGAGCCGTCGCGCCGCACGATCCGGTAGCGCTGCGGCGTGGACGGGTACGCCGACGGTGCGTCGCGCAGCTGTGCGACGAGGCGGTCGCGATCGGCCTCGGAGCAGTAGTCGAGCACCTCGCCGAGCGCTTCGTCGGGTGCGAGCCCGAGCACGCGGCGGCCCGACTCGCTGATGAACTGCACGCCGCCACGCGGCGTCACGACCGCGATGCCTTCGTCGAGATCCTGCATGAATTCGCGCAGCCGCGCCTCGTAGCGGCGCAGTTGCCGGCGAACCGCCTCTTCCGCGCTGATGTCGCGGAACTGCACCATCACGACATCGCGCCCGCGCAGCGGCACATAAGTCGCGGTGGCCTCGGACAGCATGTCGACGCCGGTGCGCGATCGATAGCACCATTCGTACACCTGCGGCCCGTCGACGAGCGCACGATCCCATGCGCTCACCGCGATCTCGCGCCGGTATTTCGGTTCTGGGCGGGTCATGTCCGGCGCCTTCAGCGGCAGCAGTTCCTCGACGGAAAAGCCGAGCGCGATGCAGGCGGCGCGATTCGCCCACACGATCGCCCTGGTCTGCGCGTCGTGCAGCAGCACGCAGGTGGTCAGCGCGTCGAGCAGCCGGTGGAAATCGTCTTCGTCGGGGAAGCTCATGATCGGATTCTGATGAAGGCGCGCGGTGTCGCGCGGCCGGATGTTCAACATAGCACCGGCGTGCACGGCCCGCATCTGAAGATTTCTTTAGTCCGGCACGGAGCGCCACCAGTCGCGCGGCCCTACGCACCAATTGCCGCACTTTTCAGGCGTTTCTAGACTGGCTCCATCGTCTTGCCCCGCAATCGAACCCTATCCCCAGGAGACAGCCATGCCCAACGCCGCCCTCGCCATCGACGCCGCGTCCCCCTCGCCGCATGCGGTCCGCGAAGCGGCCGCGCGCCTGTCGCCGCTCGACGCGGTGCTCGAAATCGTCACGGCGCGTCGCGACGAATTCGACCGCCTGTCGCACGTGCCGCGTGACGTGATCGCGCTGTTCAAGGAAGCCGGCCTCTATCGCGCGGGCACGCCGCGCCGCTTCGGCGGCGATGCGCTCGCGCCGACCGCATTCCTCGACATGATCGAGCGAATCGCCACCGCCGACGGTTCCGCGGCATGGGTCGCCAGCTTCGGTTCCGCGAACGTCTATCTCGCCGCGTTGCCGCTCGATACACAGGCCGAGCTGTACGCGAGCGGCCCCGATCAGGTGTTCGCGGGCGGGCTGTTCCCCGTGCAGCCGGCGCAACCGGCGCCCGGCGGCTGGCGCGTGAACGGCACGTGGAAATTCGCGAGCGGCTGCAAGGGCGCCGACTGGCTCGGCGTCGGCATCGCGGTGCCCGGCGCGCAGGACGCCGCGCCGAACAAGCCGCGCACGGCCGTGTTCCGCGCCAGCGAAGTCCACATCGTCGAAAACTGGAACGTGGTCGGCATGCAGGGCACCGGCAGCCACGACCTGCGCGTCGACGACCGCTTCGTGCCCGAAGCATGGACCTTCGTGCGCGGCGGCGAGCCGACCGTCGACGAGCCGCTGTACCGCTATCCGACCGTCGCATATGCGGCGCAGGTGCTCGCCGTCGTCAACCTCGGGCTCGCGCGCGCGGCGCTCGACGTCGTGAACCGCATGTCGGGCGGCCGCCAGACGACCACCGGCGCACCGCGCCTCGCCGATCGCGCGTACTACCGCATCGAGCTCGCGAAGGCCGAGGCGCAACTACGCTCGGCGCGCGCGTTCTTCTACGACGCGACCGATTCCGTCTGGCAATCGATCCTCTCCGGGAACCCCGTGACGGCCGAGCAGGTCAGCCTGCTGAGGCTCGCCGCCACGCATATCGCCCGCGAAGGCGCGAGCGTCGTCGAGCGCGCGTACCGCCTCGGCGGCACGGCCGCGATCTACCGCACGCATCCGCTGCAGCGGCTGTTGCGCGATGCGATGGTCGTCACGCAGCACGCGTTTCTCGGCGAAGGCAACTTCGACGGCGCCGGCGCCGTGTTCACCGGCGTCACGCCGTTCCCCGGCTATCTTTAATCCGCGTCGATCGACTTCGACGCAGAGTTGAACCCCATTCTTCAGGAGAACCTGTCATGTCCGATTCGAATCCGCTGCCGCTGCGCGTCCTGTTCTGCTGCGGCGTGTCGCAGAACTTCTTCGACCTGCCGCGCGAGAAGATCGGCGAAGTATGGCAAGCGTACGGCGCGATGCTCGCCGCCGTCGAGGCAATGCCCGGCGTGCGCGTGCTCGGCGTGATGGACGACGATCGTCTCGTCGTCGGCCAGGCCGACGGTGCGCCGTGGACGTTCTACATCATGGCCGACGTCGCCGACTTCGACACGACGGTCGCCGTGTGCAACCTGTATCGCACGACGCCGGTGGGCGAATACAACCTGTGGCGCTACGGCAAGATCGAGGCGCGCGTCGGCCGTGCGCTGACCGTGCCGCCGGCCGCGAAGGCCGCCGCGTGAGACGCGCGATGACCGGACCCGATTCGACGCGCGCACTCGACGCGCTCGACGCGCTCACGCGGCGCGTGGCGGCGCTCGATGCCGAACGCGCGGTGCGCGCGACGATCACGCGCTACATGGCGCTGTGCGACGTGCCCGAGGATGCCGGCGACGGCCCGGCGCTCGCCGCGCTGTTCACGCCCGATGCGATATGGGAAGGCATCGGCCCGCAGTACGCAAGCAAGTTCGGCCGACTCGAAGGCACGGATGCGATCGTCGCGATGCTGCGCCGCTATCTGCCGCCCGATCCGCATTTCGCGGCGAACCTGCATTTCCTGACGTCGGAGTCGATCGATGTCGACCCCGACCGTGCGAGCGCGCGCGGCCGCTGGATCATGCTGCAGGCATCGCGCTACGCTGACGACACGGCCGAGCTGATCGCCGCCCGGCTGACGATCGATTTCGTTCCGTCGGACGACGGCTCGACCTGGCTGATTCGCCATTTCCGCACCGAGCGCGTGCTCGACGGCCCGTGGCCGCTCGCCGCCGCACCGCGATCCTGAACCCTTTCACCGTCTTCGCAGGCCATCGCACCATGACAGGCTTCATCGATACCTTCACGCTGGGCGGGCCGGGCCCGACGATCGCGATCAAGGACACGATCGACATCGCCGGCCATCCGACCCGCGCGGCGAGCCGCGCGCTCGCCGACGCGCCGCCCGCCGCGCGGCATGCGGACGCGGTCCGGCTGCTGCTCGACGCCGGCTGGCAGATCGCCGGCAAGGCGAACATGCACGAGCTCGCGTTCGGCATGACCGGCATCAACGACGCCACCGGCACGCCGGTCAATCCGCAGGACGCGACGCGCATTCCGGGCGGCTCGTCGAGCGGGTCGGCGTCGCTCGTCGGGCTCGGCATGGTCGACGCCGCGCTCGGCACCGACACCGGCGGCTCGATTCGCGGGCCGGCCGCCTGCTGCGGCGTGGCCGGCCTCAAGCCGACGTTCGGCCGCGTGTCGCGGCGCGGCGTCGCGCCCGCCGACACCACGCTCGATTGCGTCGGGCCGTTCGCACGCGACATCCACACACTCGCGGCCGTGATGGCCGCCATTGCGCCCGGCTTCGATCGGGTGCGTGCGGCAACGCCCGCTGCAGGCTGCACGATCGCGCGCGCGATCGTCGATGCCGATCCGGCCATCGCCGCCGCGCTCGACGCGGCCGTACGCGCATCGGGACTGCGTTCGCACGACGTCGTGCTCGACGACATGCCCGCCGCGTTCGCGGCCGGGCTCTCGGTCATCAACGCGGAAACGTCGCGCGCGTTCGGTCATCTCGTGGCAACCGGCAAGCTCGGCGCCGATCTCGACGCACGGCTGCGCGCGGCCGCGACGACGACACCGGCCGCGCTCGCGGAAGCCGAAGCCGTGCGCGCGCGCTTCACCGCGCAAGTCGACGCCGCGCTCGAACGCGCGGACGTGCTGGTGCTGCCGACGCTGCCCGCGCTGCCGATCACGCTTGCGCAGGCACGCGACGGCGTATCGGTGATTGCGATGTCGTCGCTGATCCGGCCGTTCAACCTGAGCGGCCATCCGGCGCTCAGCCTGCCGCTGCCGCTCGCGGGGACGCCACTGAAGGCCGGACTGCAGATCGTCGGACGCAAGGGCGCGGACGAACAGGTGTGCGCGCTGGCCGCGCACTTCGAAGCGGCGCTCGCCGCATGAACCACGATGCGGGCACCGCGTCCGATGCGCGCCCGCGAACCAGGGAATCACGCACCATGTCAGACCGAGTCGTTCTCGTCACCGGCGCCGCGCGCGGGCTCGGCGCCGTCATCGCCGAGCGCTTTCACGCGGCCGGCTATCGCGTCGCGCTGGCCGACATCGCCGCCGACGCCATTCACGCGCATGCACGCGAACTCGATGCGAGCGGCGAACGCGCGCTCGCGCTGCCGCTCGATGTCACGTCGAAACGCGATTTCGAAGCGGCGCGCGATGCGCTCGTCGCACGCTGGGGCACGATCGACGTGCTCGTGAACAATGCCGGCGCGTCGAAGGTCGTGCCCGCGATGGAGATCACGGCCGAGCAGTTCGACCACGTGATCGACGTGAACCTGCGCAGCGTGCTGTTCGGCTGCCAGGTGTTCGGCCAGTACTTCGCGGCGCGCGGCGCGGGCCGCATCGTCAACATCGCGTCGCTCGCCGGGCAGAACGGCGGCTCGGCGACGGGCGCGCACTACGCCGCGGCGAAAGGCGGCACGCTGACGCTGACCAAGGTGTTCGCACGCGATCTCGCCGCGCAGGGCGTGACCGTCAACGCGATCTCGCCGGGTCCGCTCGATTTGCCGATCGTCTACGAGAGCGTCGCGCCGGACAAACTGCGACAGGTGCTCGCGAGCCTGCCGGGCGGCAGGCTCGGATCGGCCGGCTTCGTCGCGGATGCGGCGGTGCTGCTCGCGTCGGGCGACGCGCATTTCGCGAACGGCGCATGCTGGGACATCAACGGCGGGTTGTACATGCGTTGAGTGTGCCGTGTCGCTTGCGCGCGCCGGCTACGTCGACCACGACGCGCGCTTCGGCGCGCGTGAATCCGCCTAGCGCGGCGTATCGCCGTCGCCGCCCCACACGACCATCACGTCGCGCACCAGTGCGGCGATCGAGGTCGCGCCGAGCTTCTCCTTGATGCTCGCGCGATGCACGTCGACGGTCTTCACGCTGATCGACAGGTCCGACGCGATCTGCTTGCTGCCCTTGCCGTCGACGACGCCGCGCAGCACCTCCTTCTCGCGCGCGGTCAGCGCATCGAGCCGCTGGCGCAACTCGCGGTGACGCTGGTCGAGCGCGTGCCGCTGCTGCGCGAGCCGCAGCGCACGCTGCACGCGCTCGAGCATCTGCTGCGAGTTGTACGGCTTCTCGACGAAATCGATCGCGCCGTTCTGCAGCGCGCGCACCGACATCGGGATGTCGCCGTGTCCGCTGACGAAGATCACCGGCAGCGTCGCGCCGCGCGCATTCAATTCCGCCTGCACGTCGAAACCGCTTTTCTCCGGCATCCGCACGTCGAGCACCAGGCACGCGGGCTGGTTCACGTCGAAGCGCGCAAGAAAGTCGGCCGCGTTCGCGAACCCTTCGGACGCGATGCCGACCGATTCGAGCAGCCACGCGAGCGACGTCCGCATGCCGCTGTCGTCGTCGACGATGTATACGATCGGAGCGGGTGACGTCATCGGGGTGTCTCGCAAAATATCGGTATCGGTATCACGCGCGATGCAGGTGGGGCAGGCGTCGTTCGTCGGGGTATGCGGCACATCATAGCGAGCCGAAAATCCGCTGAATACCCCTTCACGTACCGCGCGAACGCACAATCGCGCTTTTTTTCGCGCATCGTGCCGCGCATCTAGGTAGAACCTTTAGATACGTTGGCGCGAACGCCATCTTCGTCATCGTTCGTGCGAATGGTCGGCAGCATATTCTCGACGTACGCTCGGGTCATCGTCGGCGATGCGACGCTGCATCGACAGCGCCCGCGATCGCCGCCCTCATCCAACCAGGAGCGCACATGTCCGCAACGACCGATACCCCGCAACCGGCGCGCGCCGAACCGACCGACGCGCAAAAGGCCTTCCGGCAAGCAATGGCCCACCTCGGCGCGGCCGTCAATGTCATCACCACCGCAGGGCCGCACGGCCGCTGCGGGATCACCGCGAGCGCGGTCTGTTCCGTCACCGACGCGCCGCCGACGCTGCTCGTGTGCCTGAACCGGTCGAGCGCGATGCATGCGATCTTCGAGCGCAATCGTCACGTGTGCATCAACGTGCTGCCGGCCGAGCATGAACTGCTCGCGCGGCATTTCGCGGGGATGACCGAGCTGCCGATGGAGCGGCGCTTCGCGCTGCCGGTGTGGGATCGCGGCGAACAGGACGTGCCCGTGCTGCGCGATGCGCTCGCGAGCCTGCAGGGCACGATCGCCGAGATGAAGGAAGTCGGCTCGCATTCGGTGATGTTCATCGAAGCGACGTCGATCCGCGTGCGCCGCGACGGCGACAGCCTCATCTACTTCAGCCGCGCGTTCCATCGCGTGTCGCGCACGGCCTGCGTGCAGTAACGATGCCGGCGCATCGCGGCGCCGGATGCAGGCCCGTGCCGGCTACGCGGACACCCGCAACGCGCGCTGTCCGGCCGCGAGCGCGGCGCCCGCGAACAGCGTGAGCGCCGAATACACGAGCCCGCGCGCGAGCCCCGCGCTGTCCGACACCCAACCGATCGCAACGGGCCCGGCGATCTGCCCGAACGCGAAGATCGTCGTGAACGCGCTGATCCCCTTCGCCCAGCCTTCCGGCGGCAGGTTGTGACGCACGAACGCGGTCGTCGCCGCGACCGCCGACAGGAACGTCGCGCCGAACAGCACACCCGATGCGAACGCGGCCGCGGGATGCACGAAGATCGCCGGCATCAGCGTCGCGATGCCGAGCAGCGCATTGAGCACGGCCAGCGCCTGGCCGCCGCGCATCCGGTCGAGCAGCCCCGACCACAGCCGCGCCGACACGACGGTCGCGACGCCGAGCATCACGTAGAACGCGGACACGACCGTGCCGCTCATCCCCGCGCCGCGCAGCAGCGCGACGATGAACGTCATGTAGCCGATATAGCCCACGCCGAAAAGGCCGTAGCCCCCGAGCGCGAGCGCGAAGCACGCCGGGCTCGCGGTCGCGGCCGGCGCTGCGCCGTCGCGCGGCGCAGCCGGCGCCGCATGCACGCGCTCGATGCGGCGCGCGGCCGACACGGCCAGCATCGAGAACAGCACGCACGCGAACGCGAGTGCGAACCACGCGGGCTGCCAGCCGTGCAGGCCATGCGCGAGCGTCGCCGGCACGAGCAGCGACGACGCGACGATTCCCCATCCGGTGCCGCCGTAATAAAGCCCGAGCAGCAGCCCCGCATCGCGCGGCGACGCCGACGCGAGCCGCGCGGCCAGCAAGCCGCCGCTGATGAAGATCAGCGCGCTGCCGATGCCGGTCGCGAGCCGCTCGATCAGCAGCGCGTTCGTGCCGGACGTGATTCCGCAGGCGGCCATCAACACCGCCGTGAGCGCGCAGCCGGCCGCCAGCAGCGTGCCGGTGCGCCAGCGTCGCGACAGGAACGGGAAGGCGAGCGCGCCGATCAGGTAGCCGGCTGCGTTGGCCGTGTTCAGCGCGCCGGCCTGCGCGAAGCTCCAGCCGAGATCGGACTTCATCGGCGGCAGCAGCAGCGCATACGAAAAGCGTGCGAGGCCGAGTGCGATCGCGCTGCCGAGCGACAGGCAGATCGCGAGCCGCCACGCGGCCATGCGGTCGGGGTCTTTTGCGCCGGCGTCCGGCCTTGCCTGGCCGGCGTGCTCCGGTTGCGACGCTGCGCGCATCGGGGTGTCTCCATCCTGGTTCGAATCGTCCCGCCGGAACGGCGGTGTGCGCGCGGCCGCAACCGGCGCGTGAAGTCGTCAGATGGTGCCAGAAAATCGGCGGGATCGCCGGGGCAGGCACACCGACGGCGCGTTCGCCGCCCGACGCCGCATCGAGCGTCGGCGGCCGACGGCCTCGAAGCCGAGCGTCCGCGCAACGCGAGCGCGACCTCGTTCGTCGCGACCACCGAGTTGAACTGCATCGCGAGAAAGCCGCCCTTGCGTGCGGCGAGCCGTGCCGGTTCGAAAGCCATGCCACGCGCTGACACGTGTTCCGTCTGCGGGCGTTTTACCTGCGCTCGGCGCGCGATGCGTTGCGAACGCTGGCGAGGTTTGCGCCGGAACGGTTGGCGGCGGCGGTGGCATGACGATGCACCGGCAATGCCGCGCGATCGGGGCAGCGGTTCGCCGTGGCCCCGATCGCCCCGCTTGCAGCAATGCGACATCGTCTTGCCAAAACCAGCCGTTTATTTTTTCCGGCGCGCGCGGCCGCGCATCATCTGCGCAAGCCTCGGCGCGCCGCTGCGGCGACGATCACCTCACTCCGGCGGAGACACCAATGAAAAGAAGCCACACCCTCAAGACGCTTGCCCTGCTCTGCTGCCTGGGCATCCAGTGCGCGACGTCGGCATTCGCCGACGAACCGAAGAAGGTCGCGTTCGTCGACACCGGCAACACCGGACGCAGCGTGATGGCCGAAGCGATCGCAGGACAACTGATCGCGCAACGCCACGCGCATATCGCGGTAATCTCGCGCGCGGTCGACGAAGATCCTTACGACGAAAAGCCCGAAGCCAACGGCGTGATCCTGATGAAGCGGCGCGGGATCGACACGTCCGCGCACCGTTCGGTGCAACTGAGCGCCAACGACGTCAGGCATTCCGACGTGATCCTGACGATGACCGACAAGCACAAGGAAAAGGTGCTCGCGCTCTATCCGTCGGCGGCCGGCAAAGTGTTCACGCTCGCCGAATACGCGACCGGCGAGCACAAGGACGTGCCCGACGCGTGGGGCAAGCCGATCGACTTCTACGAATCGGTGACCGCGCAGCTCGACGCGTTCATCCCGGCCGCGCTCGACAAGGTCGCGACGGCCGCGCCCGCGAAGCCGTAACGCGGTTGTACCTGCCGGGTCGCCCGTCGCGTCGCGCGGCGGCCCCGGCCCCGGCCCCGGCCCCGGCAGGCCGATCGTCCCCGCAGTCCCCTCCCGCACCGCGCGTATTCTCCGCGCGCCAATGAGTTCGGCCGTTCGGCCGAATCGTCGCCGCACGCCCCGAATGAAAGAATGATCGTCGTTCGGGAAGCAGGCTTCATCACCCGGCATCCCGAACGACGAAAGCGCTGCATGCGTTCCTGCCACGGCATCGGTGCGCGGCGTTCCGCCTCGCGTTCGGCGGAGCCGGTCCCGCTGCATCGCGCCGGTTCCGCCTCTTCCGGCAAACCGCGAGATCACGTTGCTACCTCTACCCTCCATGTAGCTTATAAGTTACAATGCTCTCCAAATTCGAACTGCTTCGCTATCAGCGCGACGACGGTCGCGAGCCGTTCACCGAATGGCTGAACACCGTGCGCGACAAACTCGCGCAAGCGCGGATCCGCGAACGCCTGCGCCGCGTGGAAACCGGAAATTTCGGCGATTGCGAAGCTGTCGGCGAAGGCGTGGTCGAACTGCGCATCCATGTCGGCGCGGGATATCGCGTGTATTTCGGCCGATACGGCAGTGCACTGGTGCTACTGCTGTCCGGTGGCGACAAGCACGACCAACCCGACGACATCAGGCGCGCAAAGGAACACTGGTTGAACTGGAAGCGGAGGCAAACATGAACAAGCTGAAAGGCGCGGTATCGCACCACAACGCTGAAGTCGCCGAACTCGGCGCCGATCGCGAGCTCGCGGTCGCCTATCTGCGCGTCGCGATGGAATCGCTCGACGATCCCGACAATCGCGCAGCCGGGCTGCTCGCACTGCGCACGGTCGCCGAAGCGTACGGCGGCCTCGGCGCGGTTGCCGCGGAAGCCGGCATCAGCCGCGAATCGCTGTATCGCACGCTGTCGCCCAACGGCAACCCGACACTGAAAACCCTGCTCGCGGTGCTCAAGACCGTCGGCCTGCGCCTGTCCGTCGTCCCCGCGCAGCCGGCGCACGCGTAACCGCGCGCCGCTCGCTCACGGCTGCACCATCCACACGAGCAGCATGTCCGCCGGCGCGGCACGCATCCCCGCCGGCGGATGCGTGATCGTCGGCTCGATCGCGAGCGCCTGCGCGATCGTCGCCGTATCGTCGATGGTCGTCGTGCGCACGATCGTCATCAGCCGCGCGGGCCGATGCAGCGTCTCCCGATACAACGCGCCGTACCACAGCGGCCGCATCCCGAGCGCATCCTGCAGCACATAGGGATAACGCCACAGCCGCAGCACGAGGCGGCTGTCGGGATGCGCCGGATCGACGCGCACGAACACGCGGCGCGTGCTCTCGCCGTGCGTGTAGCGCGGCAGCACGGGCAGCATCCCGGCCGGCGCCTGCGGCAACAGCCAACGCAGCGCGGTCGCCGGCGACCACGGCGTCGCCCGCTGCCAGCCGGCCAGCGACAGATGGCGATCGAGCGTGTCCGACGTCGCGCACCATTGCAGCGGCAGATATTCCTCGCGGTCGCCGCCGATCTCGGTGCGCCGCATCGGTACGCGCTGCCAGCCGCCGCGCATCCACTGATCGACGGTCATCGCCACGACGTCGCCGACATGCGGACGCGCCGCGCGATCGAGCTGCCATTGCGCGGGCACCGTCCACACGCCCGCCGTCGCGAGCACGACGAGCACCGCGACGAGCGCGCCCCGGGGCTGCACGTGCTCGCGCACCTGCCAGTACGCATAGGCGCCGGCCAGCAGCGCGAACCAGGCGAGCCCGAGACTCCAGCCGCCGAGCAAGCCCGACAACCACGTATCGCCGACGTACAGCCGCGCGAAGCCGCCGAGCACGATCCACAGCACGACAGCCGTCGCGACCGGAATGCGCCACGACGCGGGCCGTTCACGCGCCAGCACCCAGCCGATGCCGCTGCTCGCAAGAATCGCGAACGCCGCATCGGCGTCGGGCAGCGGCACGTGCAGCGCGCCGGGCGGCAGGCTCGCGGGCGTCGCGCCAGATACGCCGCCGAACACCGGCACGAGCACGGCCGCGATGCCGACCGTCGCAAGCCACCAGGCGGAGGTCAGCCAGCAGCGATGGATCATCAGCCACACCAGAAACCCGGCCGCGACGATCAGCCCCGTATCGTGCCCGTGCAGCACGGCGAGCGCGCGCATCGCGGCGTCCACGGGCGGCGTGCGCAGGTTCTGCAGAAACGCATATAGCGCGATGTCGGCGTGCATCAGCGGATCGTTCGCGACGACGTCCTGCACGATGCCGGCGAACAGCCACACGCAGCCGACGAACAGCAGCGCGAGCACCGGCACCGCGCCCGGCAGGCGGCGTACCCGCGCGATGCCGTCGTGCAGCCGTGCGCCGAAGCGCGGCCAGCGGCGGGCACACGCGTGCACGGACGCAGCGATCGCGCGGTGCAGCAACGGCCAGCCGCGGCGCAGCGCGATGCGCACGCCGATCCACACAAGCGCGACCAGCGCGGCGACGACCAGCAGGATCGCGGCGACCCGCACGCTGATCGCCGCGGCCAGGGCCGCCGACGCACCGAACAGGATGCCCGGTGCGACGTGCACGGGCGCCCAGATCAGCGCCGACACGACGTTGAAGGGATAGAACGAGCGCCGCGGCAGCGTCGCGCAGCCGACGACGACCGGCACGACCGCACGCACCGGCGCCAGGAAGCGCGCGAGCACGATGCTCTTGATGCCGTGCCGCAACACGAACTGCTCGCCGCGTGAATATGCGTCCGCATAGCCGACGCGCACCAGCCTGTTTCGCACCGCGCTGCGGTAGCGCCGCCCGAGCTCGTAACTGACCGCGTCGCCGACGATCGCGCCGGCGGCCGCGACACCGATCGTCGTCCAGCCGTCGAGCGCGCCCGCGCCGATCAGCGTGCCGGCCGCGAACATCACGGCGCCGGCCGGCACGAACGTGCCGACCAGCGCGATCGCCTCGGCACCGGCCGTGACGAACACGATCGCCAGCACGAGCGCCGGATGCGCGCCGATCGCGCCGAGCCACGCGTGGATCGTGCCGCTCATCGCGGGCCGCGCGGCGTGGCGGCACGACGTGCATGCGCCGGGCTCGCGGTGGCGTGGGGAGGGTTCATCGGAGGGTGCGCGCGTTCGAGACGGCGGGGGCGTCAGTCGAATTCGTGCTGGCGCGCGTCGACCTCGAGCGGTGCGTCGTGATAGCCGACGGTCGCGATCTCGTGCAGATAGCGCGCGAGAAACGCGCCGATCGAGCCGGCCGCCTCGTACTGATGCACGTGGCGGAATTCGTGCGCGAGCAGGCGTCGCGTCTCCTGGCCGCGCAACACGAACACCGCATGGCCGAGCGTGAGGCCGATCGTCCCGGGCGACAGCAGTCCGGTGTCGCGCGCGATCGCGCCCAGCGCCGGCGTGTCGGGAAACGGCAGCCGGTCGGCGACCACGATCCGGATCCGCTCCGGTTGCGCGACGCCCACGGCCCGCGCATCGTCGGCCTGCGCAGGCGTCAGCGGCACGCCCCGGGCGAGCCCGTGGGCCGCCTGCGCAGCGGCCCACGCGACGGCGTCGGGCAGCGCGGACGGCAGGATGTCGGCGAGATCGATCATCGTGGAGGCTCCTCGGGACGGACAGGTCAATCGGGCACCAGTTTATCTCCGAATCAGGGCGATCCGCGAGGTGCGGCATCGGTCCGGCCCCGGCGATTCCTCGGGAATACCCGCCCCGCCTGGCTCCATCGCCTGTACCATTTCCCGCGGATTATTTCGCAGCCGAATACGATCCACACCAGGATGTCTCAAAAATTTACCGCCGGTGCACCATTTCCCGCTTCGGCGGAATATATTGGTCAGAAGAACAGCCGCAGCGGCGACCGGCAGAACAGCCCGCGGTGTCATCCCGAAGAGGACCGCTAGATGATCAGGGTAATTCTGGCTGACGATCACGCAGTCATGCGCGACGGACTGCGTCACATCCTGGAAACGGCCGGCGGCTTCGAAATCGTCGGCGAGGCGAGCGACGGCTCGGCCACGCTCGAGCTGGCCGAACACCGCGCCGCCGACGTGCTGCTGCTCGACCTGTCGATGCCCGCACCGACCGGCATCGAGCTGATCCGGCTCGTCAGGACGCGCGCGCCGTCGCTGCGCACGCTCGTGCTGACGATGCATGCGGAGACGCAGTACGCGGCCCGCGCGTTCAAGGCCGGCGCCACCGGCTATCTGACGAAGGACAGCGCGACCGCCGAACTCGTCGACGCCGTCGGCAAGGTGGCCGCGGGCGGCGTCTACGTGAGCCCGTCGGCGGCCGAAAGCCTGGCGCGCACGCTGCGCGCGCCGACCGAAATGCTGCCGCACGAACGGCTGTCCGCGCGCGAACTCGACGTGATGCGCCGCATCGTCGCCGGCCAGACCGTCACGCGGATCGCGTCCGAGCTCACGCTGAGCGCGAAGACGGTCAGCACGTACAAGACGCGCATTCTCGAGAAGATGGATCTGCCGCACGAAGCCGCACTGGTGCGCTACGCGGTGCGGCACGATCTCGACATGGGCTTCGACGACGCATGATGCCCGCCTTCCGCTACCGCCCCGCCGCTGCCGACGACGAAGACGACGCGTCGGAGCCGTCGCGGATGTTCATGTCGTCGCTGCCGCCGGGCCGGCGCGAGCGGCGGCTCGCGCTCGCGACGGTCGTCGTGTCGGCCCTGATCTTCGTTGCGCTCGCACCGTTCGCGGATACGCAGCTTGCTCGGGTCTGGGGATTCATTCCCGTGTACCAGTCGGCGATCGTCGTCAACGACATGGTGACGGCCGGCCTCCTGCTCGGCCAGTACGCGATCCTGCGCGAGAAATCGCTGCTCGCGCTCGCGGGCGGCTATCTGTTCACGGCCTTCATGGCCGGCACGCACATGCTGAGCTTCCCCGGCCTGTTCACGCCGTCGGGCCTGCTCGGCGCGGGCGAACAGACTACCGCATGGCTGTACCTGTTCTGGCACGGCGGCTTTCCGCTGGCGGTCGCCGCGTACGTGCTGCTGCGCGAGACGCCGCGCGCGCGCCAGCCGTCGGTGACGCAGCGCAGCGCGGCGATCCCGATTCTGCTCTGCATCGTATCGGTCGCGAGCGCGACCGTCGCACTCGCCCTGCTCGCGACCACCGGCCACGATCTGCTGCCGCGCATCATGCAGGGCAACCGGATGGCCGCGACGATGGCGTACGCGATCACGACCGTCTGGGCGCTGAACCTCGCCGCGCTCGTGCTGATGTGGCGGCAGCGGCGCCCCCATTCCGTGCTCGACCTGTGGGTGACGATCGTGCTCGTCGCGTGGCTGTTCGACATCGCGCTGTCGGCGATGCTGAATCACGGACGCTTCGATCTCGGCTTCTACGCCGGGCGCACCTACGGCCTCGTCGCGTCGGGTGTCGTGCTGTTCGCGCTGCTGTTCGAGAACGGCCGGCTGCATGCGCAGACGGTGCGCGCGCTGGCCGGCGCGCGCTATCAGCATCTGCTGGTCGTGCAGAAGAGCGCGCAGCTCAACGACGCGAACGAACGGCTCGAGCAACGCGTCGCCGCGCGCACCGCGCAGTTGAGCGCGTCGAACCGCGACCTGCGGCGCGAAGTCGAGGAGCGCGTGCGTGCGGAGCGGGCCTTGCAGGCGTCGCGCGAGGATCTGCGCGAGATCGCGGCGATCAGCGCGACCGCCCGAGAGGCCGAACAGCGCCGCATCGCACGCGAACTGCACGACGAACTTGCGCAGATGCTCGCAACGCTGAAGAACGATCTCGAATGGCTGCTCGATCGCGTGCCGCAGGACGATGCGCCGCTGGCACGCAAGATCGCGTCGATGCATGCGCTCGCGCGCGACGCGGTGACGGCCACGCGGCGCATCGCATCGGACCTGCGGCCGCTGATGCTCGACGATCTCGGGTTTGCCGCGGCAATGCAATGGCTCGTCGAGGATTTCCGGCACCGTCGCGGGATGGCATGCACGCTGCGGGTCGAGCCGGGCGAGCTGCAGCTCGACGAACCGTATGCGACGGCGGTGTTCCGCATCGCGCAGGAAGCGCTCGCGAACGTCGCGCGGCATGCGGCCGCGTCGAGCGCGAGCGTGACGCTCCTGTATCGCGACGAGACGATCGCGCTGACGATACGCGACGACGGTGCGGGCTTCGATCCAGGTGCGCCGCGCAAGTCGGGATCGTTCGGGCTGGTCGGGCTGCGCGAGCGCGCGTATCTCGTCGGCGGCACGCTGCGCATCGATACGACGCTCGGCGAAGGGACGACGGTGGAGGTGGATATTCCGGTGGCGTCCGCGCATGTGGCGATCGCGCATGGCGGGGATGGCGCTTCGCGGACGAGGCCATGACGCGGCTGGCGCGGCGGCGGGAGGGATTGCCGCTGCGGCGACGATCAGTGGTAGTCGTCTTCCCGCTGATGCCGGACGGAAAGGATCGTGACTTGTTCTGCGCTTTCGATCTCAAACAGCGGCACATAGCCCGACGTACGAAAGGAAACGATCAGTTCGCGCAGAAACGGATTGCGCTCATCGAGCTTGCGGCAGGTGAACGGGAACAATCGCAACATGGCCACGCCTCGTTCGATTGCTTCCAACGCCCTCGCTGCCGCTTCCACATCACGTTCGAGCAGATATCGATACAGTTACAAGGTCTTCACGCGCTGCCGGCGTATATCGAATCTGGTAGCTCAATCGGCCGCCTTCTTCGAACGAGCGGCTTTCAGCATGCGCTCGAGCTCGCTCTGAACATCCGCGGCATCGACGTATTCGCCCGTGCGCCGCGCCTCGTCATGCGACGCCAAACCTCGTGCGACGAATTCGTGCTGCAGCCGCCGCCGGGCAATGCCATCGCGCAACGCCGATTCCATGAACGCAGACAGCGTCTCGTTTTCCGCCAGGACCGATTCCGCTTCCTCGCGCAACCGCAGATCGACTCGCAGCGCGGGCATCGTAGCCGTTTTCATTACATTCTCCCTGCATTACATATGTAATGCAGGGCAGCAAACCGCCCAAATCGACGGTAGTCGGCCATTCGTCATAGCCGAACCGTCAAGGGCGCGCTCACGCCCGCGCCGCCGCCATCCCCCGCTCCGAGCGCGTCCACGCGACCAGCGCGCCGACGCCGAGCAGCGCGAGGCACACGATCGGTACGATCATCGGCCCGAACGCGGTGCCCGTCACCTTGCCCGCGAACGGCATCAGGTTCTGGCTGAAGAAGCCGCCCAGGTTGCCGATCGAATTGATCGCCGCGACGCTCGCCGCCGCACGCGCGCCAGTGAAGTAACGCGGCGGCATTGACCAGAAGCACGGATACAGCAGCGGAATGCACGCTCCGCCGAGCACGAGCGCAATGAAGCGCAGCGGCGTCGACGGCAGCACGAGGCTCAACAGGAAGCCGAGCGCGCCGAGCGCCGCGACGATCGCGATCGTGCGCAGGATGCTCTTCGCACGGCGCAGCTTCGACGGCAGCCACAGCAGCAGCAGCACCGCGAGCGCCCAAGGCAGCATGCTCAGCAGCCCGTTCGTGCCGCTCGACACGCCGAATGACTTCACGATCGTCGGCAGCCAGTACGTGACGCCGTACAGCGACGTCGACATCAGCATGTAGGTCGCGGCGAACAGCATCACGCGCGGATCGAGCAGCGCCTTCCACGGCTGCGCGTGCTCGGCCTGCGCCGGCTTCTCGCGCTCGAGCGCGGCCGCGACGATCTGCTTCTCGCGTTCGTCGAGAAACGGCGCGTCGCGGAACGATGCGGGCAACACGCGGAACACGACGATCGCGACGATCACCGCCGGGATGCCCGTCGCCACGAATACCCACTGCCAGCCCGCCAGCCCCCACACGCCGTTCAGGCTCAGCAGCACGCCGCCGACCAGCGAGCCGAGCATGTTCGCGAGCGCGCTGCCGAGCGTGAAGATGCCCAGCACCTTCGCGCGGTAGCTCTGCGGGAACCACAGCGTCAGGTAATAGATCACGCCCGGATAGAAGCCGGCCTCGGCGATCCCCAGCAGGAAACGCAGCGAACAGAACGCGGGCATCGATGTCGTGAAGCCCATCAGCACGGTGATGAGGCCCCACGTCAGCATGATCCGCGCGAGCCACACGCGGGCGCCGAAGCGATGCAGCGCGAGCGTGCTCGGCACCTCGAACAGCAGGTAGCCGATAAAGAACAGCGACGACGCGAGACCGAACGCGGCTTCGGTCATCCCGAGGCTGTGCACCATCTGCAGTTTCGCGAAACCGACGTTCTGCCGGTCGATGAACGCAATCAGGAACATCACGACGAGGATGGGCAACAGGCGTCGCGCCATCTTCGACATGATGCGCTGCTCTTCGGCGGACGCGGGGTCCAGGGTTTCGGTGGCATTCACTGCAGGCTCCTCCGTGAATCGGTTGCTTGTCGGTTGAATCGGCGCCGCGCGCGACGGGCGCGCGGGCACGGAAATATTTCGATGAATGGTGTGCGGCGTGCGGCGCCCCGCTGCGGCGCTCAGCCCGGCCGGTAGTCGTCGAGCATCGGCGCGAACATCTCGTGCCACGCACGCGGCTTCGCCTTGATCGTGCCGGCGAGATACAGGAATTCGACGTAGTCCATCAGCTGGTTCGGCCGCACCGAGAAACGCGTATCGGGCGCGGCGAGCATCTGCATCACGTCGTCATGCGACACGCCGACGCCCGACGACGCCGCATACAGCGCAGCGGCCGCGCGCGGATCCTGCGCGATCAGGCGATTCGCTTCATCGAGCGCGGCGAGAAACGCCACGGCCAGCGCGGGCTCCGCATCGACGAGCCGCTTCGGCGCGAACACGACGTCGAGCGTCATCGGGCCCAGCACGTCGACCGAATTCACGATGCGATGAATGCCCGGCTGCCGCAACTCGAGCGTCGAGAACGGCGGCGAAGTGAAGTGCGCGGTGATGCCGTTCTCGCGACGGATCAGCGCCTGCATCGCCTGCGGATGCGGCAGGTTCACGGTGATCGAGTCGAGCTGCGCGAAATGCTTCGCGCCGAGCTGCCGGCTGGCGACCATCTGCAGCACGACCGCCGACAGCGACGTGCGGATGCCCGGCACCGCGATCCGGTCGGCGCTCGTGAAGTCGTGCAGCGATGCGAGGCCGGAACGGTTCGCATTGAGCGACAGCGACGTCGTCGACAATCCGCTGATACCGATCACCTCGACATTCGGAATGCCGCGCGCCCGCGCCCACAGCTCGATGAAGCCGGGCGCGCCGGCGCCCGCGAAATCGAGCGTGCCGGCCATCATCGCGTCGTTGACGGAATTGCCGCCGTCGAGCAGCACCCAGTCGACCGCGATCTCGCGCAGGCCGTGCCGCGCCGCGTGCCGCTCGAACAGCCGCTGCTTCTCCATCACGAGCAGCGGCAGGTACAGCACGCCATAGCCTTTCGAGATCCGCACGGTGCGCGGCGTCGAACGCACGAGCGATGGCGCCCCGAGCACGCCGAGGCCGGCTGCGATCAACGCGCGGCGGCGTAGCGACGTCGTCATGCGTGCGCCCGGCTGCCGAAGACGGCGGACTGCGACCCGGCAGCCGGCGTCGCGCTCGCGTGCGCGTCCGGCCGCGTGGTCGTCGTGTCCGTGACATGCTGCATGTTGCCGTCTCCTCTGGTATTAATGCCGTCTTCGCTTGTTCCGGCTCGACACAGGTTATCGATCGAGTCTGAGAAAATGCTGACATCCCCGCCCCGGGAAAACCCCTAACCCATCTACCTGCGAACCGGCACCATGCGCATTCTCGTCGTGGAGGACGATGCCGAAATCGGCGCGGCGATCCGCAGCCGCCTGACGCGGCTCGGCCATGCCGTCGATCTGGAAACCGACGGCTCGACCGCAAACGGCCTGCTGCGCGTCGAACGCTTCGATCTCGTCGTGCTCGATGCCAACCTGCCCGGCCTCGACGGTTTCGCGGTGCTGCGTAACCTGCGCGCATCGGGCAGCACGACGCCGGTGCTGCTCGTCACCGCACGCTCGGCGATCGACGACCGCGTGAGCGGCCTCGGCCTCGGCGCCGACGACTATCTGGTGAAACCGTTCGACTACCGCGAGCTCGACGCGCGCGTGCAGGCGCTGCTGCGCCGCAACAGCGGCCATGCGAACGACGTGCTGACGCTCGGCGGCCTCGTGATCGACCGCAGCAGCCGCCTCGCGGAACTCGACGGCCAGCCGCTGTCGCTGTCGCGCCAGGAGTTCGCGCTGCTCGAGATTCTCGCGAGCCGCCCGCAGCGGATCTTCTCGAAGGACGAGCTGCTGAACCAGTTGTTCAGCTTCGGCAACGAGCCGACCGCGAACGCGGTCGAGCAATACGTGACGCGCGTACGCAGGAAGCTGCAGGGCAGTTCAGTCGAAATCCGCACCGCGCGCGGGATGGGGTATCAGATTGCCGCGCATTGACTGGTTCCCGAAGACGCTGTTCGGGCGCACGCTGCTGTTCATCGCGCTCGTCGTCGCGACCGGCGCGCTCGCGCTTGCCGCGATCGCGCGCTACTACGCGGGCGTCGCGGCCGAACGCGCTTACGACCAGTTGCTCGCCGGCGCGTCGATCCAGGTCGCGGAGAACCTGTACGTCCAGGGCGGCGTGCTCGCGCTGAACCCGCCGGTCGCCGCGCTGTCGACGCTGTCGCGCTACGACCTCGTCTACTACAAGGTCGTCGATTCGCGCGGCGTCGTGGTGGCCGGCTACAACGATCTCTCGAGTCCGGTGGCGCTCGCCGCCGCGAAACAGGGCCCGGCGTTCGCGAACGCGGTGTACCAGGGGCATCGGATCCGCACCGCGACCATCGCACGCTACATGCCCGAAGAGAGCACGCCGGGCTGGGCGCTCGTCACCGTTGCGCAGACAACCAATGCGCGACAGCAACTGACGAACGACATGAGCATCAAGGTGTGGACGCTGATCCTGCTGATGAGCGTGCTCGCGATCGGTGCGAGCGGCCTCGCGATCCGGCGCGGGCTGCGCCCGCTCGCGCAGATCGGCGCGATCATCGCCGCGCGCGACCCGGCCGACCTGCGGCCGGTGGCCGTCGACACGCCGAGCGAGATCGATGCGATCATCGGTTCGATCAACGGACTGATGCGCCGCCTCGCGGAACGGATCAACGCGATGCAGCGCTTCATCGCCGACGCCGCGCACCAGATGCGCACGCCGCTCGCGCGACTCGACGCGCAGATCGAACTGCTCGACGGCGAGGCCGATCCCGCGCGTCACGCGGCGCGGCTCGATGCGCTGCGTGCGACCTGCTCGGACGTCGGACGGCTCACGGGGCAGTTGCTCAATCATGCGATGGTGATCCATCGCACGGAGGCCGTGCCGCTGCAACCCGTCGAACTCGTCGCGCTCGCGAAGGACGTGCTCGGCCGCGCGATTCCGCTGGCAGACGAGCGCGATGTGGCCGTTGCATTCGCCAGCGATTCACCGCATGCGTGGATCGACGGCGATGCGATCAGCTTGCAGGAGGCGCTGTCGAACGTGCTGCACAACGCGCTGCTGCATGGGCATGCGGACGACCTCGTCGTGTCGGTCGCCGCCACAGGCAACGCGGACGATACGGTGACGCTGACCGTCACCGACAACGGGCAAGGCATTGCGCGCGAGCATTGGGATGCGGCGTTGCAGCCGTTCGTGCGGATCGCGCCGGACGGCACCGAGCGTCGCACCGGGTCGGGCCTCGGGCTCGCGATCGTGCAGGAAGTGATGAAGGCGCATGGCGGGCGGGTCGGGTTCGCATTTCCCGATGCGGGCGGATTTGCAGTGGTGCTGACGTTTCCGCGGCCGGTGACGGCCCATGCAAGCAAGACCCCGCTTCGCCGGACGACCTGACGCAGCGTCCGTCGCACGGCAGCGGGCGACAGGCGCTCAACCGTCGCTGTCGCGATCGTCGGCGTTGCGCGCCGCATGCCGCGCCACCAGCTGGTCCAGCTCGTCATAGCGACCGTCGCAGAAGAGGCGGCACAACGTGTCGACGTCGACGCGTTTCCTGACGTCGATCGTTTCGACGTGCTGCTCCAGCTTCGCCTTTCCCATGCCGAACAGCCCCTTCTTCATCCGCATGGAAACGACATTCAACTGGAAGCCGTCCGCGTGCGCGTTGCTCAGCGCGCTGATCCACAATTCGCGCTGATCGCCGGCATGCTGCAGCACGAGCGCGGGCAACGGGCCGTCCTGCAACGCGTTCCAGTCGGCATGCTGGGCGGCCCACGGGAATGCATCGAAGGCCTGCGTGAACGACGCGTAGTCCGTCGCGCCCTCGGGATCCAGCTGGTTGTAGTCGTAGCCGACTTTCTGCGTGGAATAGGTCAACATGGCGCGGGGGTCTCCGTGGCGTCGATCGCGACAGAACGCTAATCTACTCCACATTTCGCCGCGCGGGGCCGCGCCGGCCCGCGCGACCTACACCGCCACCGCCTCCCCGCCGAGATACGCATCGCGCACGCGCTCGTCGTCGAGCAGCGTTTTCGCGGGTCCTTCGAGCACCACACGCCCCGTCTGCAGCACGTATCCGTAGTGCGCGATCTCCAGCGCGAGGCTCGCGTTCTGCTCGACCATGAACACCGTCACGCCCTGCCGGTTGATCGTATCGATCAGTTCCAGCACCTTGTCGACGTACAGCGGCGACAATCCCATCGTCGGCTCGTCCATGCAGATCAGCTTGGGCCGCGCCATCAGCGCACGCGCCATCGCCAGCATCTGCTGCTCGCCGCCGGACAACGTTCCCGCGCGCTGCGCGAGCCGCTCGCGCACCCGGGGAAACAAGTCGAGCACGCGCTCGCAGTCGTCCGCCACCGCGGCGCGGTCGCCACGCGTGTACGCCCCCATCAGCAGGTTCTCGCGCACGCTCATGTCGCCGAACAGACGCCGTGCTTCGGGCACCGCCGCGATCCCGCGCCGCACCCGCTGCGGCGTCGCGAGCGCCGTCACGTCGCCGCCGTCGAAACGCACGACGCCGCGACGCGGCCGCATCAGCCCGAGAATGAGCTTCATCGTCGTCGACTTGCCGCTCGCGTTGCCGCCGAGCAGGCTGACGATCTGCCCGCGGCCGACTGCGACATTCACGTCGAAGTGCACCTGCACCGGCCCGTAGAACGTGTCGAGGTGTTCGAGTTTCAACAGCGCGTCGGTCATGGTCGTGTCGGGTCCGGATGAAAGTGTGCTCATGCCGCCGCCTGCACGGTACGCTCGGCCGCCGCGCCGCCTGCGTGACGGCGGCCGAGGTAGGCCTCGATCACGCGCGGATCGCGCCGCACGTCGCGTGGCACGCCTTCGGCGATCTTCACGCCGTTGTCGAGCACCATCACGCGGTCGGACACGCGCATCACGAGTTCGAGCTTGTGCTCGATCAGCAGGATCGTCAGCCCGCGCGCCTTCAGCGACTGAATCAGTTGAAGCATCTCGGCCGTCTCCGTTTCGTTCATCCCGGCCGTCGGCTCGTCGAGCAGCAGCAGGCGCGGATGCAGCGCGAGCGCGCGGCCGATCTCCACGCGCCGCCGGTTCGCGTACGACAGGCTGTGCGCCGGATGATCGATGCGCGGCGTGAGCCGCTGGCCGAAGCCGGCGATGATGTCGCGCGCCTCGTCGCGCAGCGCCGCTTCCTCGCGGCGCACCGACGCGGGCCGCACGAGCGCGCGCCATACCTCGGCCGCGGCGCCGAGCGCGCGCCAGCCGGGCCGGGCCGCACGCAGCCGCGCATGCGCGCCGATCAGCACGTTGTCGAGCACGCTCAGGTTGCCGAACACGCGGCCGTGCTGGAACGTGCGCGCGATGCCGAGCGCCGCGAGCCGTTCCGGCGCGGTGCCGGTGATGTCGCGGCCGTCGAACGTCACGCGGCCGGCATCGGGCCGGTCGGCTCCCGCGATCAGGTTGAACAGCGTCGACTTGCCCGCGCCGTTCGGGCCGATCACGCTGAGCAGTTCGCCGTCGGCGAGCGTGAGGCTGGCGCCGTCGAGCGCGGTCACGCCGTCGAAGCGACGCGTCAGGCCCTGCACGTCGAGCAAGGGTCGGGGGATGGTCATCGCGTTTTCCTCACACCGTGCCGAGCAGGCCCTGCGGCCGGAACCGGACGAGCAGCAGCAGCACGAGCCCGTAGATCAGCATCCGGTAATCGGCCGCCCAGCGGAACAGTTCAGGCAACCCGATCAGTGCAACCGCGCCGACGATGCCGCCGAGCACGTTGCCCAGCCCGCCCAGGATCACCATCGTCAGCGCAAGAATCGACACCTGCGAATCGAAGGTCTGGTGATTGATGTAGCTGTACAGATGAGCGGCGATGCCGCCGCTCACGCCGGCCGCGACCCCGCCGACCGCGAACGCGATCGCCTTGTAGCGGTTCGGCGCGATGCCGTGCGCACGGGCGGCGACGTCGTCCTCGCGCACCGCGCGCAGCGTGCGGCCGAGATGCGAGTGCAGCAGCCGCACCTGCACGAGCGCGAACACGACGAGCACCGCGAACGTGAACCAGTATGCGGCGCGCGCGGTCGCCGCCCACGGCAGCGGCGCGATGCCGGTGATGCCGAGCGGGCCGCGCGTGAGGCCGTCCCAGTTCAGGATCACGAGGCTCACCACTTCGCCGATGCCGAGCGTCGCGATCGACACGTAGTGTCCGCGCAACCGGAACGCCGGGTAGACGAGCAGCGTGCCGAGCACGGCGGTGATCGCGCCCGCGCACGGAATCGTCACGGCGGGCGACCAGCCGAGATCCGACGACAGCAGCGCCGACGCGTACGCGCCGATCACGAGCAGCGCCGCATGGCCGAGCGAGATCTGCCCGACCGTGCCCGCGACGAGCGTGAGGCTCAACGCGAGCAGACCGTACAGCCACGCGTTGGTCAACGTCTGCAGCACGTACGGCGACGCGCCGAGCCACGGCAGCACGGCCGCCAGCGCAATCAGCACCGCGAGCAGCGGACGCGGCACGCGCACCGCCTTCGCGGCCGCGAGGAAGGTGCCCGTCATCGGCTCCGGCGGCAGCGCGCGGTTCGCGCTGAACAGCCCGTTCGGCCGCCACACGAGGAACACGATCAGCAGCCCGAACGCGAACAGGTCGCGGTAGCTCGTGCCGAACAGCGCGACGCCGTAGCTTTCGACGAGACCGAGCAGCAGGCTGCCCGCGATCGCGCCCGGCACGTTGCCGAGCCCGCCGATCAGCAACGCGACCACGCCCTTCAGCGTCGCCTGGAAACCCATCGCAGGGTCGATGCTGTTGTAGTACATGCCGACCAGCAGCCCGCTCACGCCGCCGAGCGCGCACGCGATCGCGAACACCGTCTGGTTCACGCGATCGACGTCGACGCCCATCTGCAGCGCGGCGTCGCGATCCTGCGCGGTCGCGCGCACGGCCCAGCCGAGCCGCGTGAAGCGCAGGAAGCCGTACAGCACCCCGGCCGCCCCG